>CAZJRA010000180.1:0-4121 GCA_964548335.1 uncultured Flavobacteriaceae bacterium
GGATATTATAAATCACTATTTTCCTGATCTTACTGAAAATCAGATAACTCAATTCACAAAACTTAAATCTTTGTATCAAGATTGGAATCTTAAGATTAATGTGGTAAGTCGTAAGGATATAGATGAGATTTATATGCGTCACGTATTACATTCTTTAGGAATAGCAAAAGTACAAGAGTTTCTACCGGGGTCTGATGTTATGGATGTAGGTACAGGAGGTGGATTTCCAGGGATACCACTTGCTATTCTTTTTCCAGAAACACAGTTTCATCTTGTAGATAGCATTGGAAAGAAAATACGCGTGGTAAATGAAGTAGTAGAAGGACTAGAGTTGACTAACGTAAAAACCACGAACGATCGTGTAGAAAACGTGCCTGGTCAATATGACTTTATTGTAAGCAGAGCAGTAGCTCAAATGGAAACTTTTGTGCGTTGGGTTAAAGGACATATTAAAAAGAAAAGCACACACGATCGTAAAAACGGTATCTTATATCTTAAAGGAGGTGATTTAAGTGAAGAGTTAGCTCCCTACACCACCGCTGAGGTTATATCGCTTACTAAATTTTATCAAGAAGATTTTTTTGAAACTAAAAAAGTGGTGTACTTACCTATGAAATTTAAAGGAAGTAAATAAAATTAAAATGTAATTTATCTAATCATTTATGAGGGTAATATACGTTGTCTACTATCTTAAAATCTTCCTAAAGATAAGAGTTGTGAGAGTTGATTGGATTATATTTAATATTTACTAATCAATTGTATACATAATGAATCAACTTATAAAATGGTGTTTTGTGCTTCTATTTGGGGGGCTTACGAGTGTTTCTTCTCAAGGAGAAGAGTTTAAAGGCGTTCTTACTTACAAATCAAAAACTAGTATAGATATATCGCAGTTTAATCGTGGAGGTGAGCAAATGACTGAGCAAAGTAAGAAGCAAATTATGGAACATATGAAAGATTTTCTTGAAAAAGAATATACGCTTGCCTTCACAAAGAACGAATCTTTTTATAAAGAAGAAGAGGCTCTTGCATCTCCTGCAGTAGGAGGAGGACGTGGAGGTTTTGGGGGAAACTTTGTTCAGGGAGGGGTTTATAAGAATATAAGTGAGAATGCGTATGCCCGTGAGAACAATGTTTTTGGAAAAACTTTTTTAGTAAAGGATTCGCTTAATAACTTAGAATGGGAGCTTGTTAAAGAGAGCAAAATGATAGGCAATTATCCCGTGTTTAAAGCTATCACTACTCGCCCTCTAGGAGAGGATATGTTTAGTCGTTTTAGAAGGGCTAGAGCTTCTAGAAGAGCTAATAAAGCAAAAGATAGTACGGCAACGGTTTCTGATGCTTCAGAAAAGGAAATACCTAAAACCGAAACGATTATTGCGTGGTATACTCCTATGATTCCTGTGGCTCACGGTCCAGGTGATTTTGATGGTTTGCCTGGTTTAATACTTGAGTTAAATACAAGTAACACAACAATACTATGTACTAAGGTAGTGCTTAACCCAAAGGAGGATATTAAAATAAAGATTCCTACAAAAGGAAAGGAAGTAACTAGAGAAGAGTACACTACAATTATAGAAGAAAAAGCTACAGAAATGTCTCAGCGTTTTGGTGGTAACAGGCGAGGAAGAGGCCGCTTTGGAGGATAAATACTATAAGTTTTAGAGTAATCTAAAAAACGTTTAAAGTGTCATTAATTCTAAAAGTAAACTCCTAATGAATTTAAAATCCATTTTTTTGGTATACTTATTTGCGTTGCCGATACTTGCCGGGGCACAGACTATAGAATTGTCGGGGATTGTAAAGGATAGTATAGATAATCCACTAGAACTGGCTAACATTATTGCAACAGATATAGGGACAAATACTCTAGAAGGTTATGGGATTACAGATGTTAAAGGACGATACAAACTAGATCTTACTAGAGGGAAAAGCTACGAACTTAGAGTAAGCTTCTTGGGTTTTAAACATGTAGTAGAACCTTATACGGTTACAGACGGTTCTACAGATACCGTAAAGAATTTCACTTTAGTAGAAGATTCAAACAAGCTTGATGATGTAGAGCTCGTGTATGAAATACCCGTAACTGTAAAAGGAGATACTATTGTATATAATACAGATAGTTTTACAAATGGAACAGAAAAAAAATTAGGAGATATTATAGAGAAACTACCAGGAGTAGAGTTAACAGATGATGGAGAGATAGAAGTAGATGGGCAAACGGTGTCTAAAGTAATGATAGATGGTAAAGACTTTTTTGATGGGGATAGTAAGCTTGCTACAAAAAACATTCCTGCAGATGCTGTAAAAAAAGTTGAGGTACTACGTAACTATAATGAAGTGTCTCAAATGAGAGGTTTGGGTAATGATCAAGATAATATTGCGATTAACTTAAAGCTTAAAGAAGGGAAAAAAAACTTTTGGTTTGGAGAGCTTAATGCAGGTCTAGGGTATGGAGAAGAAACGCGATATCGTGCAAACCCTCGGTTGTTTTATTTCAGTCCTAAAGGGAGTATTAATGTAATAGGAGATTTTAATAATACTGGAGATGTGCCTTTTACGTTTCGGGATTATTCTAATTTTACGGGAGGATTTAGAGGTTTTAATAGGAGGGGAGGGACGTCTTTTAATGTGTCAGATAGTGGTTTGAGCTTCCTCACAACGCAAAACAATAGAGCGGCTAATATAGAAACAGATTTTCTTGCAACAAGCTTCACATATTCAGCTTCTCCTAAATGGGATATTAGTGGTTTTACGATCTTAAGTGATAATCGTACTGATTTTGTGAATGAATCGTTAAACACGTTTATTAATGAAGGTTTTACACAAGAGTTTAATGAAGAGAGTGCTCAGCGTAATAGATTAGCTATGGCAAAATTTAGCTCGGTCTATAAACCATCAGATAATTTGCAAGTAGACTATGATATACTAGGTAAGATTTCGGATCAAACAGAGTTTTCCAACGGTGTTTCAATAACAACAGAAAATGGAATAGAAGCTGCTACTGTTGTAGATCAAAATAAAGAAAATGACCCTTATTCTATTAACCAAAATCTAAAAGCATATTATACTATTAATGATAGTAATATTTTTGCTTTTGAAGCGCAACATTTTTTTCAGAAAGAAAATCCATTTTACCAAGCGTTGTTGAGTGATCAGCCTTTTGAGAGCACAATTCCTTTAAGCCAAGTAGCTACAGGCGAATTGTTTTCTATAGATCAAGAGAAGACAATTAGAACTAATAAAGTAGATGCAAAATTAGATTATTATTGGGTGCTTAATAAAAAGAGTAATCTTAATGTTACTTTAGGGACAACACAAAGTGGACAACGTTTTAATAGCGGAATTTTTGAGGTTTTTGAAGGGAGTAGAGAGCGTTTAAACGAGTCACTACCTAATCCTAATCAAGGCGAAGAAACACAATCATTACGTAACGATGTAGCGTTTCACTTTAGTGATGTTTTCTTAGGATTACACTATAAAGTAAAAACAGGAAAAGTAACTTGGACACCAGGAGTTACCTTACATAATTTCGGAACAGAGAGTACGCAACAAGGAAGTGTTACAGATGATGATGAGTGGATAGCATTACCAGATTTATTTGTAAACATCCAGTTTGGACAGACTCAAAGCTTACGTTTTAACTATCAGGCAAATGCGCAGTATACAGATGTGACAAACTATGCAGAGGGATTGGTGTTTAATAATTTTAATAGTTTGTTTAGAGGGAATAGGAATTTAGAAAATGCTCTTTTTCATAATGTAAGTTTAAATTACTTTAGTTTTAGTGCATTTAGTTTTACCAATTTCTTTGGAGGCATAAACTATACTCGCCGCATAGATCCTATAAAAACAGTAGGACTTTTTCAAGGTATTAACCAGATATCTAGTCCTGTTAATAATAGCAATTTTGCAGATGAGACAGTGAGTGCAAATGGACGTTTTAGTAAGAGTTTTAAAAAATGGAGGCTTAACTTAAGAAGTAATTTGTCTTATAGTAATCTAAATAATATTATTAATGGTCTAGATAGACAAACAGAAAATTTCACCCAGAGTTATAGAGCAAGCTTCGCTACCAATTTTGACAAAGCCCCTAATCTAGAAGTAGGTTTTAATCGTAA
>CAZJRA010000181.1:0-4062 GCA_964548335.1 uncultured Flavobacteriaceae bacterium
CAATACATCACTCTCTGTGATTGCTCCTACCCCTTTATGTATAATATTTACAGCAATCTCTTCTGTAGATAATTTTTGGAAACTATCTGTAAGCGCTTCCACAGACCCATCTACATCCCCTTTAAGGATAATATTAAGTTCTTTAAAGTCTCCTAAAGCGATACGTCTACCTATTTCATCCAACGTAATATGACGCTGTGTACGTACATTTTGCTCACGTTGTAATTGAGTTCTTTTAGAAGCTATGTCTTTTGCTTCACGCTCATCATCCATTACACTAAACTTATCACCCGCTTGTGGCGCTCCATCTAACCCTAATACAGATACTGGCGTAGAAGGACCTGCTACCTTAATCTTCTTACCACGCTCATCGTGCATTGCCTTCACTTTACCTGAACAAGTTCCTGCAAGTAGATAATCTCCCACCTCTAAAGTTCCTGTTTGAACTAGAATAGTAGATACGTACCCACGTCCTTTATCTAAGAACGCTTCTACAACCGTTCCAGAAGCATTACGCTTTGGATTTGCTTTTAATTCTAGAAGTTCTGCTTCTAGTAATACTTTTTCTAAAAGTTCTGGTATTCCTTGACCTGTCTTTGCAGATATCTCTTGAGATTGAATTTTACCTCCCCAATCTTCTACAAGAAGGTTCATTCCTGCAAGACCTTCTTTAATTTTTTCTGGATTCGCCGCAGGTAAATCTACCTTATTAATAGCAAAAACAATAGGCACATTAGCCGCTTGTGCGTGAGATATTGCTTCTTTTGTTTGAGGCATAATATCATCATCTGCAGCTACTACAATAATCGCTATATCTGTAACTTGCGCTCCACGTGCACGCATTGCCGTAAAGGCCTCGTGACCAGGAGTATCTAAAAATGCTATTTTCTGACCGCTTTCTAAAGTTACTCCATAAGCACCTATGTGCTGTGTAATACCTCCACTCTCTCCTGCAATTACATTCTCTTCACGAACGTAATCTAGTAAAGATGTTTTACCGTGATCTACGTGCCCCATAACAGTTACGATAGGTGCTCTTTCTAATAAATCTTCTGGTTTATCTTCTATCTCAACAATAGATTCTTCTATATCTGCAGTAACAAACTCAACAGTATAACCAAACTCTTCTGCAACTATCGTCAAAGTTTCAGCATCTAGACGTTGGTTCATAGTCACCATCATACCTAGAGACATACACGCAGAAATAATCTCAGTTACACCTACCTCCATCATTGTAGCTACTTCACTTACTGTAACAAACTCTGTTACTTTAAGCACTTTACTCTCTGCTGCTGCTGCTGCAATATCTTCCTCAGACTTCTGACGGTGCTGATCACGTTTATCACGACGATACTTTGCACCTTTCCCTTTATTAGACTTTCCTTGAAGTTTTTCTAAGGTTTCTCTAATTTGCTTTTGTACTTCTTCTTCTGTAGGCTCTACTTTTGCTACTTGTGGACGGCGACCTCCTCCAGATTTACCTCTTGAGTTATTTCGGTTATTACCACCACCAGTGTTTCCTCCTGGCTTTGTAATTCTTCTACGACGCTTTTTCTTTGCATCATCACCTCCAACAGCTTCTTTTTTCTTTTTCTCTGGTTTTTTAAACTGAGATAAATCTATTTTCTGCCCTGTAAAGTTAGGTCCGTCTAGCTTTTTATAGTCTGTCTTAAGAACTTCATCTCCTAACTTAACCTCTTCCTTTTCTTTTTCTTCTTTTTCAACTTCTTTACCTTTCTTTACTTCTGGCTTTTTTGCCTCAGCAGGTTTTTCCTGTTTCGCTTTCGCGGAAGCAGGTTTTGTCTTTACAACTTTCTTAGCGGGTTTTTCTGGAGCAACTTCTTTTTTAGCTTTTACAACAGGTGCCTCTTCCTTCTTAGGCTCCTCTTTCTTAGCTTTAGGAGCTTTCCCCTTTTTATCTAAGTCAATTTTACCTACTTGCTTTGGTCCAGAAAGAGTTGCTTTTGCTTTTACAACTTCTTGTCCAGTAGCAGGTGCAGTCGCAGTTACCGGCTTCGTCTCAGGCTCATCTTCTCTAGCGGCACGCAAAGCTTCTTTTTCTTTTTGCTTTTCTACTGCCACTTCCTTAGAAGCCACTTTCTTACTAGCATCAGTTTGGAACTCACCTGATAGCACTCCATAGACTTCTGATGAAATCTTGGTAGTAGGACGCGCCTCTATTTCGATACCCTTAGAGCCCAAAAACTCTACAGCTCGATCTAGAGAGATGTTTAGCTCCCTTAACACTTTGTTTAATCGCATTACTCCTGCCATAAACTGCTTTTAATTTATTCTTTCTTTTACTAGCCTTGTGTAAAAGTTATTAATCTTCAAATTCTTCTTTAAGGATACGCGTTACATCTAGAACCGTTTCTTCTTCTAGATCTGTACGCCTCACAAGATCTTCTACATCTTGCTCTAAGATACTTCTTGCAGTATCCAATCCTATTTTTGCAAACTCCTCAATAATCCATCCTTCGATTTCATCAGAGAATTCTGTAAGCTCTACATCTTCTTCTACACCTTCTCTATACACATCTATCTCGTAACCCGTAAGTTGACCAGCTAAACGTATGTTATGCCCTCCTCTACCTATTGCCTTACTTACTTCTTCTGGCTTAAGATATACTTGAGCTGTTTTATTCTCTTCATCCAGTTTTAAACTTGTAATTCTCGCCGGACTTAAAGCTCTTGTTATAAATAGGTTTAAATTGTTTGTGTAGTTAATTACATCAATATTTTCATTCCCTAATTCACGCACAATACCGTGAATACGTGACCCTTTCATACCTACACAAGCTCCTACTGGATCTATACGATCATCATAAGAATCTACTGCTACTTTCGCTTTTTCTCCTGGAATACGAACTACTTTTTTAATCGTAATCAAACCATCAAAAACCTCTGGTATTTCTGACTCAAACAACTTCTCTAAAAACAAAGGAGATGTTCTTGACATGATAATTGCTGGCTTATTTCCTTTAAGCTCCACACTCTCTATAATCCCTCTTACATTTTCTCCTTTTCTAAAGAAATCAGAAGGTATCTGTCTATCTTTAGGCAATATCACTTCATTACCCTCATCATCTAAAAGAATAATAACTCTGTGCCTAATATGATGTACTTCTGCAGTATACAACTCACCCTCAAGATCTTTAAACTGCTTGTAGATGTTTGTATTATCGTGCTCGTGTATTTTGCTTATTAGATTCTGACGTAAAGCTAATACAGAACGACGACCCAAATCTATGAGTTTTACTTCTTCTGACACATCTTCACCTACTTCAAAATCTTCTTCGATTTTACGAGCATTTGTAAGAGAAATTTCGGCATTATCATCCTCTACTTCTCCATCACCTACTACCACTCTATTTCTCCAAATCTCTAAATCTCCCTTATCTGGATTGATAATAATATCAAAATTATCATCACTTCCAAACTTTCTCTTAAGCGTACTCCTAAAAACCTCTTCTAAGATAGCCATTAGAGTTACACGATCTATTAATTTATCGTCCTTAAATTCTGAGAAAGAATCGATTAACGCTAAATTTTCCATATCAACTTATTGTTAAAATTTAATCACCACTTTTGCTTTTACTATATCTTCAAAAGGAAGAGTTGCAGTTTTCTGCACCGTTACTTTTCCTTTTCCTACAGGCTTAGGCTCCCTAGCTTTCCAAGCTAATGTTACACCCTCTTCTGTACTTGTCTCAAGACGACCTTCTATAGTCTCCCCTTGTGTTGTTTTAACCTCTAGAGTTCTCCCTATATTTTTTTTATACTGTCTAGGCAGTTCTAAAGGCGTTGTCGCTACTACAGATATTACTTCGAGCGAAAAATCTTCTTCTTCACGATCTAAGTTATGCTCTACTTTACGACTTACCGCTATGCAATCCTGAACCGTAACACCTAAATCTCCATCTATGGTTACTTTAATTTCATTAGCTCCCTGGATATCCAGATTAATCAAAAAAAGAGCTGGATTTTCGTCTAACGCTTCTTGTACAAGTTGTTGCACTTTTTCTTTCAACATATTGGGCTATAAAAAGAGGGGACTGCTGT
>CAZJRA010000182.1:0-4052 GCA_964548335.1 uncultured Flavobacteriaceae bacterium
GTTTATGGTAAGAGCTCCAATATCTTGAGTAAAGTTAATATTTAAATCTCCATCTGTAGGATTAGGTGAAACTGAAACACTTTGACTAAGAATAGAATGGTCAGCAACACTTAATGATGTTTCTCCAAAAAGAGTCCAAGCAAAAGAAACTACTTCTGGATTTAATTCATCTACTTCAGTCCAATCTGTTATATCAAAAGCAAGTGTATCTGTAGGGTCAATAACAATCGCATTTAGAGGTGAAAAAGCAAGAGATTCTTGCCAATCCCATTGATTAACCTCAATAGGACTTCCTACAACAGTAGGGAAAAAAGATAACCAGTATGTTCCAGGGCTTAAAGGAATTGGTTCTCCTCCATTAGCTCCTAATAAGTCTACAGTAAAAATACTTGGACCTTCGCCTGGGTTTGATCCACCTCCTTCTATAATAGAATAATTGTCTGATTGAATATTAGTAAATTCCCAAACAGCAGTTCCAGGGTTTTGAGGATGATTACCTGTTCCAGGAGAGCCTCCTTGATCTGCGTAAATTAAAACATTTACACCAAGTACATTTGATTCAATAAATTGTGTATTGTTGTTAAATCCAGGAACAACAATCATCTCTAGATTATGATTACTTACAGTTGTAAAACTATCAGCAAGGTAAATACCATCACCATCACTTCCTTCTGTTGAAACAACGAAACCTTGAAAAACTGGTTTTGTTATAATAGGTTGGCTAAGCATAGATAAAGTAGTAGCAAGTAATGCAACTAAAAGTGTAATTTTTTTCATATTCTTATATGTTATAATTAGAAAATATTATACCAAAGATATTAAAGCTTATTGGCAATGCAAAATTTCTTTTGGTGTCGCAGGAAATAACAATATATGTAATAAAGTAAAAGCTCATTCATATTGTGAAATTTGACTATTTATAATGTATGAATGTTGGTTTCTGAATATAATTAGTTTGAAATTTTACACGATACGAATGAAAAAAACTATCTAGAGGTTAACCTTTTTACTAGGAATACTTAGCTTTGGTATATGGAAAACAAAGTAGATACTACAATAACATTGTCTGAGTGGTCAACAAGACCAGAAACAAGTCAAAGTGAAGATGCACTAGAGAAGAAGCTTAAAAAGGTGCGTAAAAAGTTAGGCAAACTTCAAGATACGATATATGCACATGGTAAGTATTCGGTACTTATCTGTTTGCAGGGTATGGACACCTCTGGTAAGGATAGCTTAATACGCGAAGTGTTTAAGGATTTTAATGTAAGAGGAGTAGAGGTGCATAGTTTTAAAGTACCTACAGATTTAGAACGTAAACATGATTACTTATGGCGTCACTATATTGCATTGCCATCACGAGGTAAATTTGGAGTACATAACCGTACACATTATGAAAATGTACTTGTAACCCGAGTACACCCTGAGTACATTATGGGAGAAAATTTACCCGATGTAAATGATGTGAGTGATGTAAACGAAGCTTTTTGGGATAAGCGTTTTGAACAAATTAATGCTTTTGAAAAACACTTATCAGAAAACGGGACTCTTATTTATAAATTTTTTCTTCATCTATCTAAAGAAGAGCAGAAAAATAGGCTTTTACGCAGACTTAATAAGAAAGAAAAAAATTGGAAATTTTCTGCAGGAGATTTGAAAGAACGTAAGCTTTGGGACGACTATCAAAAATGTTATGAAGACGCAATTAATCGTACCTCAAAACCTCACGCTCCTTGGTTTGTAATTCCTGCAGATAATAAACCAGCTGCAAGACTTATGGTAGCGACTATTCTGTTAGAAACTTTAGAGCAGTATGAAGATATTCAAGAGCCTATATTAGATGCAAAGACAAATGCTAATATAGACCTCTATAAAAAGGAACTTGCTAATGAATAAAATAAATAGACATATACTAGTCATAGTTATTTGTTTGAGTTACGCTTTCGCGAAAGCGCAAACCGATGCTGCCCAGATAAAAAAGATTTATGATACTGCATTAACGCAGGGGAATAGTTACCAATGGCTTGATCATTTGTCTAATCAAATAGGATCAAGGCTTAGCGGTAGCTTAGGAGCAGAGTTAGCTGTAGAGTGGACAAAGACTCAATTGGATAGTATAGGTTTGGATAAAGTATGGTTACAACCCGTTATGGTACCTAAGTGGATACGGGGAGCAAAAGAGTATGCGTATATAGAAGCTGGTTTAGGGCAAACTACTCAAGTGCCTATATGTGCTTTAGGAGGCTCTATAGCAACACACCCTAACGGATTAAAAGCAGAGGTAGTAGAGGTAAAAGGCATTGAAGAGTTAAAGGCAATGAACCCTGTAGATATCAAAGGAAAGATTGTTTTTTATAATAGACCTATGCAAGCCAATTTGATACTAACAAATAAGGCGTATAGAGGTTGTGTAGATCAACGATACAGTGGAGCAGAGGAAGCTGCAAAGCTTGGAGCAACAGGAGTCATTGTACGATCATTAACACATAGTATAGATAATTTTCCGCATACGGGAGCGATGTCTTATGGAGATTTACCAAGAGCGCAGCATATTCCTGCTGCAGCAATAAGCACAAAAGGAGCAGACTTGCTAAGTACAATGCTTAAATTAAACCCAGAGACAAAATTTTACTACAGTATGTTTTGTAGAAACTTACCAGATGTAGAATCTTATAATGTAATAGGAGAGATTACAGGGAGTACATACCCTGATAAATATATGGTCGTAGGCGGGCATCTAGATTCTTGGGATCTAGGAGATGGTTCTCACGACGATGGAGCTGGAGTCGTACAAAGTATGGAAGTTGTGCGATTAATGAAAAAAATAGGATATCGTCCTAAGCATAGTATACGAGTAGTATTATTTATGAATGAAGAAAACGGCTTACGAGGAGGAAAGAAGTATGCTTCTGAAGCTAAGAAAAAGGGAGAGAAACATGTATTTGCCCTAGAAAGTGATTTAGGTGGTTTTACACCAAGAGGATTTACTTTTGATAGTGATGATCGTAATTTTGGTCAGGTACTAAGTTGGAAACCTTTATTTGAACCGTATTTAATCCATTATTTTGTTCAAGGGGGTAGTGGGGCAGACATAGGCCCTCTTAAAAAAGAAGACAACGGGATTGTTCTTGCAGGCTTACGTCCTGATACACAAAGGTACTTTGATCACCATCATGCTGCTAATGATACTTTTGATGCAGTAAATAGGAGAGAGCTTGAATTAGGGGCAGCTACAATGGCAAGTCTCATATATATGATGGATAATTATATACAGAAACCTGCTATTAAGCATTAAAGAATGATTACTAACGATACTCCATTAGTATAACACTTAAACGGCTGTTTATTACGCCTATCTTATGCAATTTTCTAGGTATACTAATGAATTTTGGAAAAACAGTCTCATTGCAGCACCTATTGCTTTGGGGCAACTAGGGCATATTCTAGTTGCTTTAGTAGATAACTTGATGGTGGGTAGATTAGGACCTGCCCAGCTTGCAGCTGTAAGTTTAGGAAACAGTCTTGTTTTTATAGCATTGGCGTTAGGTATTGGTTTTTCTTTTGCAATTACTCCGCTTATTGCAGAGACAGATGGAGCGGGTTCGATAGAAAAAGGAAGATTACACCTAAATCACGGCCTTATTATGTGTACCGTAAATGGGGTTCTTTTAGCTGTAACCCTATGGCTTGCTAAACCTTTACTATATATGCTAGATCAACCAGAAGAAGTGGTTGTATTAGCAATCCCATATTTAGAAATAGTGGCTTTTTCTATGATTCCTGTAATGATTTTTCAGGCACTAAAGCAGTTTTCAGATGGATTATCAGAAACTAAGTATGCGATGTATGCTACTCTTTTTACAAATGTGATAAATATTGTGTTTAACTATTTCTTGATATATGGTGTTTGGATTTTTCCTCGTCTAGAAGTTGAAGGAGCCGCATGGGGTACCTTAATATCACGTTTTTTTATGTTGGGATTATTAATTCTTTTGCTTTCGCGAAAGCAAAAGTTCAAACCTTATTTTCAGTTTTTGGGAACGAAGTATATTGAA
>CAZJRA010000183.1:0-4031 GCA_964548335.1 uncultured Flavobacteriaceae bacterium
AAGGGGCTGTCACTATTTTTTTAAAACTAGCCACTAGCTTACACTAAAAGTAGTTCCTTCCCTTCCGTCTTTTAGTTGGATACCTAAGGCTAATAACTCATCACGTATTTTATCACTAGTAGCAAAGTCCCTGTTTTCACGGGCTTCTTTACGTAGTTTAATAAGTAATTCTACAGTACCTGATAGTTTGGAATCGTCTGCTTTCGCGAAAGCTTCTCCTTCTTCTAACCCTAATACATCGTAAGTAAATGCGAGTAAAGTCTCTTGAAGAGTTGTTAAGTCTGCTGATGAGATAGTCGCTTTTTCATCTTTAATAAGGTGAATGTGTTTTACTGCTTCAAAAAGTTGCGCAATAAGAATAGGGCTATTAAAATCATCATTCATTGCATCATAACAAGATTGTTTCCAACCAGCAATGTCCATACTACTCTTTGTAGAAGTAGGGAGCGACTTCATAACTTTAAGGGCTTCCATAAGACGGTTAAAGCCTTTTTCACTTGCTAATAAGGCATCGTTACTAAAATCTAAAATACTTCTATAATTTGCTTGAAGTATAAAGAAGCGCACAGCACTAGGAGCAAATGCTTTAGATAGATGTGTACTATCGCCTGTTAGTAATTCTCCAGGGTTAATACTATTTCCTGTGCTCTTAGCCATTTTCTGCCCATTAAGAGTAAGCATATTTGCGTGCATCCAATAGCGTACAGGAGTCGTTCCTAAAGCAGCTTCGTTTTGCGCTATTTCACACTCGTGATGTGGGAATTTTAAGTCCATCCCACCACCGTGTATGTCAAATTGCTCTCCTAGGTATTTAGTACTCATTGCGGTGCACTCTAAGTGCCAACCAGGGAAACCATCTCCCCAAGGGCTAGGCCAACGCATAATGTGTTCTTTACCTGCCTTTTTCCACAATGCAAAATCCTGAGGACTTGTTTTCTCATCCTGCGCATTTAAGGCACGGGTATTTGCAATCATATCTTCTAGCTTCCTGCCAGAAAGCTTACCATACTCATGGTCATTGTTAAACTTTACAACGTCAAAATAAACAGAGCCATTTTTTTCATACGCATATCCATTGTCAATAATTTTTTTAATGACTTCTATTTGCTCTATAATATGTCCCGTAGCTGTAGGTTCAATACTAGGAGGGAGGAAGTTAAAAGTGTTAAGTGTATTGTGAAAATCTACGGTATATTGTTGTACCACCTCCATAGGCTCAATTTTTTCAAGCCTCGCTTTTTTTGCAATCTTATCTTCACCTTGGTCTCCATCGTCTGTAAGGTGTCCAGCATCTGTAATGTTACGTACATAACGCACTTTATAATCTAAATGCTTTAGATACCTAAAAATCATATCAAAACTCATAAAAGTACGTACGTTTCCTAAGTGTACATTGCTATATACTGTAGGTCCACATACATACATCCCAATATGACCTTCTAGTAAGGGCGTAAAGAGTTCTTTTTGTCCAGTTAAGGAATTGTATATTTTTAAGTCTTGATTATTGTAAAGTGCCATTGGGTAGTGTTGTATTTTCTAAAAACGAAGATAGTTTACTTCTAAGTAATACTCAAAAAAGGCAACCAATGGTTGCCTTTTTTAGAACTATTTTATGATTATTAAAATTCTGTATCCAGTTTAATATAATCTAAAAATTCGCGTCGTGTTGCTTGTTCCTTAAATTTGCCTCCAAACTCGCTCGTTACGGTACTACTTTCTATATCTCGTATACCGCGACTATTCACGCACAGGTGTTTTGCATCAATAACACAAGCTACGTCTTTCGTACCCATTGCTTGTTGTAATTCTCTCACTATCTGCATAGTTAATCGCTCTTGTACTTGTGGTCGCTTTGCATAGTAATCTACAATTCTATTTAATTTAGATAGTCCTATAACCTTGTCTCCTGCTATATAAGCCACATGTGCCCGACCAACGATAGGGAGTAAATGATGCTCACAGGTTGAATAAACAACAATGTTTTTTTCAACTAACATCTCACCATATTTATAGGTGTTGTTAAATGCCGAAGCCTTAGGCTTATTCTCTGGATTGAGACCGCTAAAAATTTCACTCACAAACATTTTAGCAACACGATATGGAGTGCCACTTAAACTATCATCGGTCAAATCCATCCCTAAAGTGTGTAGAATTCTTTCAACATCGTCTTGAATACTTGCTATTTTCTCTTTGTCACTTAATTTAAATGCGTCTTGACGAATCGGAGTAAATGGGCTACTACTTACATGGTCATCTCCTACAGCCTCGATTTCTCTAATCCCTTCATCATTAATTGGTGTTTTTATTTCTGTTTTCATATTTTCTTATAAACTAAAACCATACCAACTTTGTTGTATGTTTTGCAACATACTTACAAAGATAATCATTATTCTAATTGATGTTCTAGTTTATTGCTTCTTAACGTATTTTGTAAGTATCACAATATGTTGTCCATCTACCTTTCCTTCTATATGCTCTGCATTATCGTGCACTAGTGAGATACGTTTAACTGCCGTTCCTCTTTTTGCAGTGAAGTTGGCACCCTTTACGTCTAGGTCTTTTATTAATACCACATCATCCCCGTTTTTAAGTACTGCACCATTACTGTCTCTATGTTTTACAACAGTAGCGAGGTCTTGATATCCTGATTTTGCCCACGATAAGGTCTCGTCTTCTAGGTACATCATATCTAATAAGTCTTGTGGCCAACCTTCTGGTTTAAGATGACTGAGCATACGCCAGGCAAGTACTTGTACGGGTGGCTCTGTAGACCACATACTATCGTTTAAACAGCGCCAGTGGTTTGCATCTGCTGTTTCAGGCTCTTTAATTTGTGACTCACAAGTAGTACATATATATGCTACATTTTCTAATGCTTCTTGCATTTTTGGTGTAACGAGGTGCATTTTAAGATTTTCTGTATTTGTGCATAATTCGCAACTCGTATTACTTCTAGCTTGGAGTTCGTTTATCATATAGCTTGTGTACTATAGGCTTTCGCCAAATTTATATCGGTTGTGTCTAAGAAAGAAGCTCTAAAATAATTTCTTTTTACGCAGCTCAAAGTTTTGTCCTAGGTATACTTTGCGTACCATTTCATCTGCCGCCAGCTCTTCAGGCTCTCCATGCTTGAGGATGCTTCCTTCAAACATAAGATAGGTGCGGTCTGTTATAGCAAGAGTTTCCTGTACGTTATGGTCTGTAATTAGGATACCTATATTTTTATTTTTGAGCTGAGCTACAATTCGCTGAATATCTTCTACCGCTACAGGGTCTACGCCTGCAAAGGGTTCATCTAATAATACAAACTTAGGTGAAGTAGCGAGTGCTCTTGCAATTTCTGTACGACGGCGTTCTCCTCCAGAGAGTAAATCACCTCTACTTTTTCGAATATGCCCTAGGCTAAACTCTTCTATGAGTTCTTCCATCTTGTGGAGTTGTTCTTTCTTAGAGAGTTTAGTGAGTTGTAATACGCTTAAGATATTATCTTCTATACTTAATTTACGAAACACAGAAGCTTCTTGTGCTAAGTAACCTACGCCGTGCTGCGCTCTTTTGTACATAGGGAACTTAGTAATATCTTGGTCGTCTAGATAAATATGTCCTCCATTAGGTTTTACAAGGCCTACCATCATATAAAAAGAAGTTGTTTTTCCTGCACCATTAGGGCCCAAAAGCCCTACAATTTCTCCTTGATTTACCTCTACAGAAATGTCTTTAACGACCTTTCGGCCGCTGTAAGCTTTCATAAGATGTTGTGCGCTTAATTTCATAGTAGGTAAATATACTCTATTTGCTAAAAGAGTAATTACATTTTAATAGGATGTTAACCCTTTTTTTTAATAAGATAGCTAAAAACGATACTCAAAATTAACCCTTGAACTATGGCGCTAATGATAAACGATTTCCAGACTATAGGGTCATTACTTAAATAATTAATGACGTATGTTACAACTCCATAGATTAATGTGTTTGTAACAAAAAAATATAAAAATTGTTTAGTCTTCAAATTATGCTTGCTCTAGATGTTG
>CAZJRA010000184.1:0-4026 GCA_964548335.1 uncultured Flavobacteriaceae bacterium
AATTTAGTCGTTACTAATACGTTAACCTAAACCACAACACGATTTTGGCTCCTTTAATATAAAAAATGTTGCCTTTTATAACATTATTCTTATATTGCGTGTCCAAATTATAATTAAGCGAATACCATGAAATTAAATTTTGCATTAAAACTTTTGGCTCTTACAGCAATCTCAATTGCCGTAACTAGTTGTAGTAAATCAAACAACTATAAGACTAATTCACGAGGAACAGGTTGGGATATAACTGGAAAAGATGGTGGATTTAAAGCAACTACTGAGTATAAAGGACAAGAAACAGGACCTGGACTTGTCTTTGTAGAAGGTGGAACTTTTACTAAAGGAAAAGTACAAGATGACGTTATGCATGATTGGAATAACAGTCCTAATCAACAGCACGTGCAGTCATTTTATATGGATGAAACAGAAGTAACTAATGTAATGTACTTAGAGTATTTAGATTGGTTAAAGAATGTTTTTCCTCCAGAAGAAGATAATTACAAAAACATTTATACGGGAGCATTACCAGATACTCTAGTATGGAGAGATCGTTTAGGGTTTAATGAAACGATGACAGAAAACTACTTACGCCACCCTGCATATGCAGATTATCCAGTAGTGGGTGTAAATTGGTTACAAGCTGTTGAATATTCTGATTGGAGATCAAATCGTGTAAATGAATTTATTCTTGAAAGAGATGGTTTTACATCTAAAGGCGCTGGAAAAGAAGCTACCGCAGAATCATCTTTTGACACACAAACTTATTTAAATGCTCCAACGCTTACTTATGGAGGTAGTGATAGTTTGGCTCGTGGAGGTAAAGCAAGTGAAGCTCGTATGAAGCAAAACGATAGTACTAATATTTTTGTACAACGTAAAGACGGAGTATTACTACCTAAATACAGACTACCTACTGAGGCAGAATGGGAATACGCGGCATTAGGACTTTCTGAAGTAAGAAGTTTTAACTCTTACAGAGGACGTAAAAAATATCCTTGGGATGGAGCTTACACAAGATCAAACAAAAGAGTTACAAGAGGGGATCATTTAGCAAACTTTAAGCAAGGAGACGGAGATTACGGTGGAATTGCAGGGTGGTCTGATGATAATGCCGATATTACTGCTCCAGTAAAATCATACGAACCTAACAGTTTTGGAATATATGATATGGCAGGAAATGTGTCAGAATGGGTTGCAGATGTTTATAGACCTATTGTAGATGATGAAGCTAATGATTTTAATTACTACAGAGGAAATGTTTATACTAAAAATGCAATAGGAGAAGATGGTACTGTAAAAATAGTAACGGTAGACTCTATTATTTATGACACTCTTGCAAATGGTGGTATTGTACCTAGAAACTTGCCTGGAGAGATTCTACAAGTACCTGTAGATGAAAATGAAACATATTTAAGAAGACAATTTTCTAAAAGTGACAATCGTAACTTTAGAGATGGAGATAGAGGATCTTCTAGATGGTTTGAAGAATCATTTGATGATGATGAGTCAGACAAACCGGTTGATGATACACCTAAAGGTGGTAAAGCGATGTACAATTCACCTTTACATTCAATAACTGTAGATAGTGCTTCTGGAAAATTTGATAGAAAATTTGACCAAGCTTCATCACGTACATCTCTAATTAATGATGAAGCTCGTGTATACAAAGGAGGTTCTTGGAGAGATAGAGCATATTGGTTAGATCCTGCAAACAGAAGATTCTTACCACAAGGTATGGCAACAGATGATATAGGATTTAGATGTGCTATGTCTAGAGTAGGTACTAAATCTAAGACAGGTAAAACTGCAAATTAATAAAATAGTATTTCGTTAAAAAAGCCCTCTTGTAGGGCTTTTTTAATACCCAAAAATATGACTACGCAAGAACTACACACCCTGTTTTTACAAAGTGATGGTATTTGTACTGACACACGTACATTAAAACCAAATCAATTATATTTTGCCTTGAGTGGAGACCATTTTAACGGTAATACATTTGCTAATCAGGCTGTAGAAAAAGGAGCTCTAAAAGCAATCATAGACCTAAAAGAATATGAGGGCCCGCAAACTATTCTTACTAAAAATACCTTACAAACTTTACAGGAACTTGCTTCTTATCATAGAGTATATCTAGGCATTCCTATTATAGGGCTTACAGGTAGTAATGGGAAAACCACTACAAAAGAACTTATAAATGCCGTTTTATCTCAAAAATTTACCACCTATGCGACACAGGGCAATTTTAACAATCACATAGGAGTCCCTTTAACATTACTCGCAATGACCCAAAAAACTGAAATTGGCATTGTAGAAATGGGTGCAAACCATCAAAAAGAAATTGAAGCGTTATGCGAAATTTCAAAACCTAACTACGGTCTAATTACAAATTTTGGGAAAGCACACTTAGAAGGTTTTGGAGGTATAGAAGGAGTGATTAAAGGAAAAAGCGAACTCTACACCTACCTTCAAAATAACGATGGTACCGTCTTTGCATACGACTCAGACCCTATCCAAATGAATAAATCTAAGAGTATTCGCAAAAGAGAAACCTTTGGATCTCCTCAGAGTGATTATCCTATCGCTTTAGAAAAAGCAAATCCTACCATCACTATAAAGGCGAATAACACCCTTATAGAATCACAACTTATAGGCACTTATAATTATACTAATATTGGAGTTGCTGCAGTAATAGGCTCTTATTTTAACCTCTCTAGTGATACTATTAAAAAAGGAATAGAAAGTTATATTCCAGAAAACAACAGGTCGCAACAAATACATCGAAAGGACTATGCTATTATTCTAGACGCATATAATGCAAACCCTACGAGTATGGCAGCTGCTTTACAAAATCTCCAAACTCTGAGTACATCAAACACAATTGCTTTTATCGGAGACATGTTTGAAGTAGGAGATACTACATTGCAAGAACATCAAGACATCTTACAACTAGCACATTCAATAGGAATTAATCAAGTTATAGCGATAGGTCCAAGTTTTGGAGTAACTACTCCTGTAAATGAAAAGCAACAGCTTTTTGAAAGTTATGATGATTTCGTAGAAGTATATTCCCCCTCCATTCCTAATAACAGCACTATTTTAATTAAAGGTTCTCGTGGTATGAAAATGGAACGCATTTTAGACATCCTTCCTAAAAATTAACATTTATAATATTGTATATTGCTTTTGTATATTATATCCCCCAATTTGCTTAACATATGAAAATACTAGTTACCGGAGGTTTAGGGTTTATAGGGTCACACACAGTTGTTGAACTTCAAAACAATGGTCACGAGGTGATAATTGTAGACAATTGCTCTAATTCATCTAAAGAGGTCCTCAACGGGATTACGGCAATTACAGAGAAAGAGCCAGAACTAGAAATATTTGACTTAAGAGAGAAAGAGAAAGTACAAGACTTTTTTAAACGTCATCAAGATATAAGCGGAGTAATACATTTTGCAGCTTCAAAAGCAGTAGGAGAAAGTGTAGAAAACCCACTACTTTATTATGAAAATAACCTAGGGACACTTGTATATATATTACAAGAACTATCTAAATTAGATACTATTTCCTTTATTTTCAGCTCTTCATGTACCGTATATGGACAAGCAGACACATTGCCTATTACAGAAGATGCTCCAATAAAACCTGCAGAATCTCCGTATGGAAATACCAAACAAATAGGTGAAGAAATTATACAGGAGACCTGTAAAGTACAGCCTAATATTAAATCTATAGCTTTACGCTATTTTAATCCTGTAGGAGCACACCCTTCTGCACTTATAGGTGAATTACCATTAGGAGTTCCTGCAAATCTAATTCCGTTTATCACACAAACCGGTATAGGAATGCGAGAACAACTTCTAGTATTTGGAGATGACTACCCTACAGAAGATGGGACAGCCATACGAGATTACATACACGTGGTGGACCTTGCTAAGGCACACGTAGTTGCTTTAGAACGTTTACTTAAAGGAGATAACACTTCTAATTATGAAGTCTTTAATGTCGGGACAGGAACAGGAAGTT
>CAZJRA010000185.1:0-2198 GCA_964548335.1 uncultured Flavobacteriaceae bacterium
ATGATATCGTTATCATATCTGAGAAATACCAACTGACAGTTTGAAGAATATATTTCCTAAAATCATAGGCGCTCAGATAAACGTTATATCAATGTGGTCTAAAAAGGTAGCTGCAAAAAAAGCTTTCTTAGTATTTTGCACCCCTCGTAATGGTAGAATTAAGCCTCATCAACACGAAGCATTAAACCCTGCAAAAGACCAACGCATTGAAATAGAAGAAAACCTTACAATACAAACCTATCGTTGGAAAGGCTCAGGCCCTACTATATTACTTATACATGGTTGGGAAAGTAATTCTCATCGCTGGCTTAATCTTGTTACAAGCCTTCAAAAGCAAGGTTATAATGTAATCGCTTTTGACGCTCCTGCTCATGGGAATTCTACAGGAAAAATACTTAACGTTCCTACATATACTCAAGCAGTACAAGCTGTATCAGACATTTATAAACCTAATGTACATATAGGGCACTCTATAGGGGGGCTTACCACCATCTATCATTACTACAAGCACCAACCAAAACATATTGAAAAGTTAGTAATACTAGGGTCTCCTTCAGGACTTTCGGTAATAATGAAAGACTACCAACGTTTACTAGGAATGAAAAATGCTGTCATGAATGGACTTAACGCATTAATTAAAACACGTTTTGGCTTTAGTATAGATGAGTTTTCTGGTTTTAATTTTGTGAAAACAATCCCTATTCCTGGGCTTATCATACATGATAAGTACGATCAAATTACACCTGTTGAATCCTCTAGAGGAATTCATAAAAACTGGAAGAACAGCACCTACATTGAAACTTCTGGTTTAGGACATTCTTTATATCAAAAGAAAGTGCGTGAGCATATCCTTAACTTTATTAATCAATAATATAATTCTACATCAAAATAAAAGAGGTGTCGAAAAATCGACACCTCTTATTATTTAATAGTTACAATAAGTTAGTTTTTAGCAAATCGTTTTATCGCAGTAATTCCTGTTGTATCATCAACTAATTGCAAGAAATAGATTCCATTAGAAAATTCTGAAATCTGTAAAACACTTTCTTTAGTTGTAAGTGATACTCTTTTTACCAAAGAACCTGTTGTTGAATAAACAGCTCCTGTGTACGTACTTCCTTGCCCATTAGTTACTATATTTATAAAATCACTTGCTGGGTTAGGGAATACGTTTAAAGTCACCTCTAAAATTGCTCCAGCGACAGAAAGCGCTTCATCTTTAATAACTTCAATAGCGTTTTCTGAGATTGCAGAACAATCTTCATCATCTAACATCTGTAATGGAAGACCTATAAAATCTTCTTGATTAATATCTCTGTAAGACCAACCCCATATACGACATGTACCTGCTTCTAATCCTTCTACATCAATCGTACTTGACGAAGTAATCTCTAAAATCGTATTATCGGCATCATTTGACGTAATAACATAGTTGAATACAAGTCCCTCTGCCGTATTTTCATGCTGTACTATTATAGGATTAGCAATAGCATCTCCTACAATAATTGTAGCTGAAGTATCATTATCAATTACTGTTGTTGCCTCTCCTAAAGCATTTGTAGCTTCTACATCTATAGTTATAGCTACTGCAGTAGCTTCTCCCCAAGCGAAAGCACTTCCTCCTGTAGTTGTTATGTAAGGAGAAGGACAAGAGATGAAGTCTTGTGCATCTCCCCATATCCCTGTATCTACAGCTTGTTGAGAACGATCTTGATTTGCATCACCCCACTGCATAAAATCAACATAAATAGATGGATCTGTAGAGCCAAATGTATTTGTGCTAAAAAGACCTAGTCCTCCTGCTCCATCGGCATTCTCTGTAGCAATAAGAGGGAAGGTAAATGTTACTTCTTCATTTGGTGCTAGTACATAATCTCCTGATACAAGTGCTAATGAACTAAGCTGACCATATTGACCAGGACCTAAACATACCCAGTATGATGAAATATCTCCTGACTCAGCGCCTGTGTTAGTAATCGTTACAGCATTTGTATCTGTATCAACCATTGTTAATGTAGCTTCGGCATTACCAACACTAGATGACCAAGCCATTGCTGATCCTCCCATAACTGTTGTATAAGGTGAAAGACCACCTACAAATTCTGATGCGTCATCCCAAAGACCTGTAGTTACTGCCTGTGCTGAACGATCTTGATTTGCATCACCCCACTGCATAAAATCAACATAAATAGATGGAT
>CAZJRA010000185.1:2298-4007 GCA_964548335.1 uncultured Flavobacteriaceae bacterium
TAAGCTGACCATATTGACCAGGACCTAAACATACCCAGTATGATGAAATATCTCCAGAGGTAGTTCCTACATTAGTAACTGTAACAGCATTCGTATCTGTATCAACCATTGTTAAAGTCGGATCGCCCTGACCATACATTTTTAATGTACCCGTAATCATCATTACAAGTAACAAGCTTAAATAGTAAATTCTTCTTTTCATTGTCATCATTTTAATTTATGGTTTAATTAATCGTTTGTGCGCCCATCAAGGCATTATTTAAATATCAATTAGTCATTTCTAAGAGCTATTGTTAAGTATCCCACCCAATACACCTTGGCATATTAGATGGGTACTCAAATCAACTAAACCACTATCATCACACTTAACAAACGATAGTTCCTTTTTCATAGTTGCATATATTGTTATCCTTAAAAATGAACTCTTATAATTTCTGATACAAATAGACGAAAGAAACATCCATATATAAATTAAAGTTAGCCTAAACGGAAATATGAGCTTTAAAAGTGAAAAAGGTTATTTACCGAAAACACCTTTAAATAAAGCGATTAACACGATTATCACAAAACAACAGTACCATTTACAGTAAATTCTTTTATGCTTTCGCGAAAGCTACTTTACAGGGAGTAAAAAGCTCAATACTCATCTAAAATGTGAGTCTTGTATAGAACTAATTATATCTAATCAATTGTAAAATCGCAGACCCTTAAGCATAAAAAAGGCTACCCTAATTGGATAGCCTTTTTGTACTCTGATGTTAAAAAATATTATAACTGAAGAAAATAAGTAGCTTGAAAACCAAAATGCAGATTACCATCTCTAAAATTAAAATTATTCAACGTTTTAACTATCACATTGTCTTCTACAAAATCTCTTGCGTTTGTAAGCTTAAATTGGAGTAGTAAATCTGAAACTTCCCAATTAGCCCCAATACTAAAAGGACCATACGTATCTATAGACACAAAAGGGCTAGGCACATAATAGTATTCAGAAACTAACGATACGTGATTCCCTACTTTATATCTAGCTCCAAAACCTAGTGCAAAATAGGTAGTAGATTCATTCTCTATCAACTCATCTTCTGCTCTATAAATAAACGAAGGAGCCAGTTGAACAGAAAAATTCTTATCTACCTTTCTAGCTATTAGTAACTGAGTAGTGCTTGCAAATTTATTACTGTCAGGTACTTCAAAAGAAGCACCATTAAGTGTATTATTCCTAAAAACACCTCCTTGGAACAGGCTTATACTTACAGGAAATTTACGTCCTGTATCTCGTTGATAAAACAAACGATACTTCCCATATAAATCTACAGACTCATATTCTGAAACATATCCCGCCCCTACTGTTAATCTATCCGAAATGCTATAATCTACACCTATTCGTGTGTTCCATCTATCTGCAGCAAAGGACTGAGTAGTCACCTGTCCTTCTGGAAGAGGTCTATTCCAAAACCTATTCATCCAAGAAATCTCCAAAGACCCTTTCTTTCTTGTTTCTACAGATTGGCCTATAGAAATTCGAGTTCCCTTAAAAGTTGCAATTGTAGGTGATGAATCTTCTACAGACGCATCTTCAAGCGCCTGAAGAACGTCTTGTGCATGAATGAAATGTATCACACTCAAAAACAGAAAGATAAAAAAAAATGTACTTCTAGTTGTCATTAGGTGTGTATTGAAAGTTAAATGAAACCTTAATATTCTTCGCA
>CAZJRA010000186.1:0-3990 GCA_964548335.1 uncultured Flavobacteriaceae bacterium
CCAAACAACAATCCACCTATGGCTTCTTCTAAAAATAGTGTTCCTATTTCTGCTCCAATTTCTGTTGTGCTATGCTCACCTGTAGCTGTAGCAATTAATAATACTCCTGAAAACACAACAACACCAATGCCATCATTAAACAATGATTCGCCTTCTATTTTTATGCCTAAGCTTTTCGAAATATTTGCCTCTTTTAAAATTGCCATTACAGCAATTGGATCGGTAGGTGAGATTAAAGCTCCAAATAAAAGTGCATGTATAAAAGCCAATTCTAAACCTACAAGCTGAGCACCTAAAAAGATTAAAACACCAACTAAAAATGTTGAGATAAGTACCCCTAAGGTGGCAAATAATAAAATTGATTTTTTCTCTTTTGCAAGTGCTCCAATATCAACGTGTAATGCTCCTGCAAATAACAAGAAACTTAAAAGACCATCCATTAATAGTGTTTTAAAGTCTGCATTAATAATAATATCACAAAAAAACTTATAAAATTCAGGAAAAATAGTTTTGCTCAATGTAATAGGAATAATTAAAAGTAAGCTTAAAATCATTAAACCTATTGTTGTTGGTAATTTCAACCATTTGTAATTCACATAATTAAATAATGCTGAAATTGTAAATATAATACTGAAAGATTCGAACATTTTATTTTTATTTTGTATTAATATATTTTCCTACAAAAACACCAATAACAATAGCAAGGTAAAATTGCCCTATAATATTCATGACAAGTGTAAGCGATTGTGCGGCAGAGGTAATTGGTGTTATATCACCATATCCAACGGTGGTAATGCTTATAAAGCTAAAGTAATAAAAGCTATATCCTGAAAACTCATTAGTTAATTGAAACGAACTATTGTCTAACAAGTAAATAGCTTCAAAAAGAATACCACCAATAATTCCTAGATAAAGAAAACCCAATAAAGGCCCTAAAATAAATTGAAGGTTTACTTTTTTTATTCTTAGTAATTGTCTTATTAAGACAACACAAAAACAACTAAAAAGTAAAAAAGAAAATAGTAATCGACAACTTAAGATTAATTTCGAATGGTCATAAGAAAACTCTAACCAAATAACCAGCACGGTTAAAACTCCAATAATATATGTAAAGAGCTTAGCTGTTTTCATCGAAGCAATTAGTGAGCAACTTAAAATAACAAGCGTATAATTTACAACTATAATATACGCAGGATTAAAACCACTTACCGCAATATGAATAGGCGTTAACAGAAAATTAAAGACACTTAAAAGGGCTATTAAATATTTGTATTCGTTAACTTTTTTCCAATTGCTCATGATTATAAAACCGTTTATTCCGAAAAATTAGCTTCAAGAGCTATTACTTTTCCTTTTCTTAAAACTTCAATAAGTACTTGGTCTCCTGCTTTAAGGCTTTCTATTTGTTTTTTAATAGAGCCTAAATCGTGTGGCGCATTACAACTAATGCCTTGCATACTTAAAATAATATCACCACCAAGCCATATTTTTTGTCCTAATATTTCGCTTTGTATTATACCCGGTTTAAGGCCTATTTTATCTGCAAAAGAATTAGGTGTCACACGTTGTATTAAAACACCAGACGGTTGTGGCGTGTTAAAAATACCTGCTAGTCCTTCACTTAAAAAAACACCATCAAAACCTGTCCAAAAACTATTGACATCAAACAACACTTTTTTAGCAGTATCTATATCAACGGCAAAACCCAGGCCTTCAAATCCTCCGCTATTCGAAAGAATAAAACTAACAATACCGATGAGTTCTCCTTTCATATTAAACATTGGTCCTCCAGAATTTCCATGATTTATAGATGCATCTGTTTGAATAAAACCTGCCATTTCTCCATTAGATATCACATTTTTATTCATTTTTCGGCTTATGTGCCCAACAGACAAAGAATGCTCTAAGCCTAGAGGTGCTCCAATAATAAGAATCTGTTCGCCAATTTTAGAACTGCTAGAATTGCCAACGGTAACTGGTTTTAAATTTGCCGGTTTAGTTCTTAATTTAATAAGTGCCACATCTGCAGCAGATGAACTTGATATTACATCTGCTTGGTATGAGGTTCCGTTTAGAAGTTTAACCGAGACCTCATTAGCAGATTCAACTACATGAGCAGCGGTCATGATAAGCCCTTCTTTACTAATAACAATACCAGACCCCAAACGGCCTGAAGCATTTAGCTTTTGGTCTTTCACTTTATATTCAACAACTTCTATAGTCACTACTGATGGGTCTAACCGGTCAAATAGTTTTGATACATCTTGTGCATTACTAGAAATGCTAAAAAATAATAGAAGTAATAGGATGAGTTTAGTGTTTGCTGTTTTCATACTTTGATTAGTTTTATTTATTTAACTTATCTGCTAAGAGTTTTGATTTCTCTTTATCAAGTCCAATAGAGTCAGTGGCATTCATGTTCTGTACTTTTAGTTTATGTTTTTATAAAAGATTTTATTTTTCATCTAAAGAATAGGCCGCCTGCACAGATTCTGCAACTTTTGCCGCGATTTCTTTATTTAAACTTTTTGGTATTATATGTTCTCTATCTGGTTGCTCCACACAATCTGCAATCGCATAAGCAGCTGCAATTTTCATTTTAGGAGTAATGCGTTTAGCTCTACAATCTAAAGCACCTCTAAAAATACCAGGAAATGCTAATACATTATTGACTTGATTAGGATAATCGCTACGTCCTGTTGCTATTACTGCGGCACCGCCTTTTATAGCTTCTTCTGGCATAATCTCTGGATTAGGATTAGCCAATGCAAAAATCACAGGGTCTTTAGCCATTGTTTTAATATCGTCGGCAGTTAAAATATTAGCAACACTAACACCAATAAAAACATCAGCACCTACAATAGCATCTTTTAAAGTTCCTTCAACATTATCAGGGTTAGAATAATTTAATAATTCAATTTTTACAGGATTTAAATTTGTTCTGTTCTTGTGAATAATACCTTTACTATCACATACTAATACTTGCTTTACCGGAATACAAACGCTAGGGTCTATGCTTATACATCGCAATAAACGAGAAATTGCAATACCCGCTGCGCCAGCGCCATTAATAACAATTTTTAAATCTGAAATATCTTTACCTAACACTTTACAACTATTCAATATACCTGCTAGCGCAACAATTGCTGTTCCGTGTTGATCATCATGAAACACTGGGATTCCAATATCTTGCAAAGCAGATTCAATTTCAAAACTGCGAGGTGCAGAAATATCTTCTAAATTCACACCACCAAATACTGGTGCAATACGTTTTACGGTTTCAATAATTTCTGAGGCCACCGTTGTATTTAAACAAATAGGAAATGCATCAACATTTGCAAATTTCTTGAATAACATCGCCTTACCTTCCATAACAGGAATTGCTGCTTCTGGACCAATATTTCCTAGACCTAAAACTGCGGTTCCATCTGAAACCACAGCTATAGTATTACCTTTTATAGTTAAATTATAAGCTTCATCTACATTCTCTGCAATAGCTAAACATGGTGCAGCTACTCCAGGCGAATATACACGAGAAAGGTCGTCTGTCGTTTCTACTTTTATTTTAGAAACGACTTCAATTTTTCCTTTATGCTTTCTATGTAGCTCTAAAGATTCTTTATTAAAATCGTGTTTTTTCATTACGTGTCCATTTTATTCCAAGCAATATCTGCCAAACTTCTTAATTCTTCAGGTCTTTTAACCCATTGGCGTTTAGCGTCAATAATTCCGAAAAGCATTCTAGTGAAAAAATATAATTTTCCATCTCTTATTTCCCAACTTTTAGGATTTGGGTCAACCTCTTTATCTTCAGACATTGCTATAGCACAAAAGCCACCATATTCTGGTGTATAACTATCTGGTGAAGCATCAAACTTCTCCTTATCTTCTAGTGAAGCAAAAAGGTATTTTGCGTCATTATAATTAGAAGCATAGGCTTCATTTCCTTTTTTTGGACTACCGTTAAAGAATGACACAACATCATATCCT
>CAZJRA010000187.1:0-3981 GCA_964548335.1 uncultured Flavobacteriaceae bacterium
CTGTAATACGGCTTCTATAAACCACTTAGCAGCATCTAGTTTTTGCTTTATAAATATAACGGCATCTTTTTGAGCTTTTGTCTTTTCTTTAGAAGCTTTATATCCCTTAAGCATATTGTTGTAATCTCTAGATACTTTGAGTTCTGGAGCGTTACGACCATTAAGTGTAAGCTCTAGAGAGCCTTCTACAATACGTATTGTAAAGTCTGGGACTACGTGCTCTACTATTTTTGTATTGCTAGCGTATGACCCCCCTGGTTTAGGATTAAGTTGCTCTATCTCTCCTATGGCGTCTTTAAGCTCTTCTTCTGAGATATTAAACTTAGACATAAGCTTTTTGTAATGCTTCTTGCTAAAGTGATTAAAAGACTTCTCTAGTATGGCAATGGCTTGCTCAATAGATTTTGTAGGGGTTTTTCGTTTTAATTGTATGATTAAACACTCTTCTAAGCTACGAGCTCCCACTCCTGCAGGATCTAAGTTTTGCACAGTGCCTAAAACTCTTTCAATTTTTTCTTCTGTAGTATATACGTTTTGAGTAAATGCTAGATCATCCATAAGATCCTCTAGGGAACGTCTTAAGTATCCGCTTTCATCTAGACTTCCAACTATAAATTCTGAAATATCACGTTCTTCATCACTTAGTCTAAAAGTATTGAGTTGGTTCTTTAGGTATTGGTTAAAAGAAGTACCCGACGCATAAGGCACCTGTTTATCTTCATCATCTGCACTGTAATTGTTTGCGCTCAAGCGGTACTCT
This sequence comes from uncultured Flavobacteriaceae bacterium, assembly GCA_964548335.1. GTDB lineage: Bacteria > Bacteroidota > Bacteroidia > Flavobacteriales > Flavobacteriaceae > Dokdonia. Next base: position 761 of record CAZJRA010000187.1, read on the forward strand.
GGAATTTCATCGTCACTCAAATACTCATCTATATTAACTTCTGTCTCTATAGTGTCATTTTCATAATCATCCTCAGTATTGTTAAACTCATCATACTCATCTTGCATTTCTTCTTTTCCGCTATCCAAAGCTGGGTTTTCTTCTAGCTCCTGCTTTATTTTTTGCTCAAATGCCTGTGTAGGGAGCTGTATCAGCTTCATCAACTGGATTTGTTGTGGAGATAGCTTTTGCGAAAGTTTAAAATTGAGATGTTGTTTTAGCATGATACGAATTTACAAAAAACGCTAGTATATTAGGTTTAGACCGATATTGTTTTGATAGAAAACAAAGATTATTTATGATAGGGGGTAGGTTATCTTAAAACAACTAAGGACCCTTCGATTTGTGTTTTACGGGATTTAGTAAAACGTTTTTAATATCTTTCTGTAGGCTTTTTGGGTGTATTCATTAGTATCTGTGAAATACTGATACTAATGATAACAAAACCTAAAAAGAAATAGAAACCATTCTGTAATTCAGAATGATTGGTGGTCAATATATTTAAACTGTCTGAAATATTTTCAAGTTGATGAAGTTGGCTAGATATAATGCCTGAGAATCCAATATATGACATAAAGATAGCTACAACCATTACATCTGCCATAGACCATTTTCCGCTCTGAAAAACTAAAAAATGAATGGCTTTATTTCGCTTTAAGCGCTGTTTAATTAGTAATAGAATACTAGCTATTAGTTTTGCTATAGGAAAAATAACACTAAAAAGTAGGATTAAAACGCCTACTAGAGCAACCTTAACCTCTCCTTGCGATAGTAGTATTTGTGACATTTCCATTATACTTTTACTCTTGTAGTATAGTATTTGATTTTTAAATGAAATAGGTTCTCCCATAAGTTTAAATTCCATAACACTTATTCTAGCGTCTATGTCAATCATAGGGAGAAAGATGCCTAAAGCAAGTAAGTGTAGTGCTGTAAGTATATATATGATAATCTTAAAATTAGAATGGCTTTTAAATAAAAAGATGCCTAATAGTATACATATGTAGGATAGCAGGATGGTAAAATTAAAGATTTCTATTTTTGAATTTATAGCTTCAATACGTTTGCTAATTATCTTTTTACAAGCTTCAGCTTGGTTAGTATTATGCTTTGTTAAGATTTCTTGATGTCTTGAATAATCTATTTTTTGAAATGTACTATCACTATACTTTTCAAGTTGTGTTAAGATGTATTTTTTAATATTCTCTCTGTTTTCTTTTTTTTCGAGAAAGAGGAGAATGTCTTCTGTTATCTTAGGAACGTTTCGTTTTAGTCTGCCAAAAACATTAAACAAATCTGCTCCTATGTTTTCTAATGAGATACCAAAAATCGCCTTTTTTTGATTCTCTGCTTTATAACTTATTTCAATTTTTTCTACCGCTGTATAGAGAAAGCGTTCTATTTTTTTGCGAGCGGCCTCTTTATCCTTTCCAGTGAGATTTAATTCGTTTATTTTTTTGGTAATGATAGTAGCAAATTGATTCTTCCATTCATCCACATTAAACATCCCGTATTTTATGTCTGATAGCTCTACAAGCTCTTCCTTAAGCTCTCTTTTTACTTTTTCTTTCTCGTATGATTTATATGAAGAAAAACTAATAGCTAGAAAGAATATGATAAGCAGTATTTTAGAAGTATAATCGGGCATTTTTACTTAGGCGTTACTGTGTTTGTTATTTGAAATGAATGCAGAATAGATGTTTAGTTGTTGCAGTTTAGTATAAGAATTTTAGTAGCTTTTTACACACTCAATTTTCGGTTAAATACAGACCTTTTTTATATTTACGTACTTTTGCTATTATATTGATACATGTGCTTTTAAATGTTATACAACATAAGAATTTCATTACCATCCTCCAGAAGCACCGCCGCCGCCAAAACCACCGCCTCCGAAGCCTCCACCAAATCCACCACCGCCGAAGCCTCCACTACCGCCGCCCCAACTGCTACCACCTCCAAAACCACCACGACCTAGGTTGCTAAGAATTATAATATCTAGCAAAGATTCTGCTGCGCGTCTTCCTGTGCCATCTCCTCCGTCTTTTTTGTTTCCTCTACTCAAAATAATGACTAGCACTATAAATAAGATCAGAATAGCAACAGGTTCTATAGGAAATGGTTCATCTTGTATACGCTCTCCTTTATAATTACCTTGTAACGATTGAAAAATAACATTGATAGCTTGATCTAAGCCTTGGTAGTAATTCCCTTTTTTAAAGTGTGGAATCATTACACGGTTTATAATGCGTTCTGCATCACTATCCGAAAGTATATACTCAATCCCGTAACCTGTATTGATGTCAACCTTACGGTCATCTCTGGCCAAGGTAATAAAAATACCATTATCTTCTTTTGCTTGCCCTACACCCCATTTTTGTCCCCATTTTGCGCCAAGAAGCGCAATGTCTTCTCCCTTTGTAGAGGAAATGATAGCAACTACAATTTGTGTAGAAGTAGTGTCACTATAATGTATAAGTTTTCTCTCTAAATTTTGTTTTTGACTAGGAGTAAGTAAATTTATATAATCGTATACTGCATCAGGTTTGTCTGCCTTTGGTTTTTCTGGAATGGAATATTGTGCCCAACAACTCAGGCTACTTAGGAGTAGGAGAGCGAAGAGTGATAGACGGACTGCGCTTTCGCGAAATTGGAATCTAGAGGGTAACAACATAGCGATGTCTATTTTCATTAACTAGTTGTTATTTCATTAGGAAGTTCATTTTTATCACCGTGTTTCCAAGGGAAGTATTCCCCTAGCTTATTACCTGCACAAGACACACCCTCTATTATACCTTCTTTAAAATGTCCTTTTTTGAACAGGCTTATCATCTTGTCTTTCGTACTGTCCCAGAAATTAGAAGGCACTTTACTATGAATACCACGATCTCCACAAATAGCAAGCTCTTGGTCGTCTACCGCTATGTAAATAAGAACTCCGTTTTCTTCTTTGGTATTATCCATTTTAAGTAAATGGAAGACTTCTTTAGCCCTTTCTAAAGTAGGAGCTTCTTTATGACGCTCTATGTGTACTCGTATTTCTCCAGACGTGGTCAACTCTGCAGCTCGAATAGCAGCTACAATCTCTTGTTCTTCTTGAGGAGTGAGAAATTCTTCTACAGAAGATGCCATTAGCTACCAAAATCAAATTCTACAGTAGGAGCTTTTTCTGTACCCTCATCAGC
>CAZJRA010000188.1:0-3979 GCA_964548335.1 uncultured Flavobacteriaceae bacterium
GAAGAATTACTCACCATTGCAAGTACTGAATTAGTCTTTATTGATATGAAAACAAAAAGGCCAACAAGATGTCCTTCTTATATTCTCAATAAACTGTAATATTTCTATTAATCTTCTATAAAAGTAACGCCGTAAATATTTTTTACGAGCGCAATTACTCGGTCTGCTTCTTTCTTCCTAATGGCTAAGGTGTACATACAGTTTAGTTCCATCTTTTGTTCTACAATTTTAAGATTCTCATCTTTTATAATACGCATTACAACATTCATAAGCGGGTATTCAAAAACGATAGTAAAGTTAACGTCTATAGTGTGTTCTTCAATGAAACTAATGTCTAGAGCCATCTTAGCTGCTGTTCTGTAGGCATTAATAAGTCCGCTCACGCCTAGCTTAGTCCCTCCAAAATACCGCACCACGACTACTAAAACATTAGTAAGGTCAAAAGATTGTAATTGCCCGTGTATAGGGGCTCCTGCACTGTTGCTAGGTTCGCCATCATCATTTGCTCTAAAACGCTCATATTCTTTACCTAATACCCAAGCATAACACCAGTGTCTTGCTTGATAGTGCTGTTTTTTTAGTTGTTCAATATGTTCTTTAATATCGTTTTCGCGACTTACAGGGTACGCATATCCAAAAAATTTACTATTCCTATCCTTAAATAGAATCTCTGTAGATGGACTTGAAATAGTGCGATACGTATCTTTCATTTTGTATGTTCCTTTCGCGAAGCTACTGTTTAGGTAGACAGGAGTTAAAATTAATTAAGCCAATGTAACTAAAACAATACTAATCACAGCAAGTATAATTCCAATCCAGTTTTTTAATAACAAGCGTTCTTTAAATAATAGGATGCCTAATAAGGTAGACAATATAACGATAGATACATTGTTTAGGGTAAAGATACTACTACTGTCTAGCCCATCCATCCTAAGAGCTTTCACTAAAAAGTATATCGAAAAATAATTAGGAACTCCTAAAATAATACCCGCTATAAGGTTTTTAAAAGCAAGTGTAGTGTTACCTTTAACAAGGTGATATGTAATAAGGATAACTCCTAAAACTCCTGCGGCAAAAAAAATAGTAGCAGAAAATATCCCTGCATCTGTATCTTTCACGTATGCTTGTTCAAGATATTTGAGTGAGACATCTAAAATACCACTACCTATAAGTATAAGAAATGGAAAGAGTAAAGAGTTCTTAGAGAGTATAGACTGTTCTTTTACAGAGGCTAGATATACAGAAATTAGCGCAAGTAGGATTCCTACAATTTTTATAAACGCGGCACTCTCATTATAATATATAATTCCAAAACTTATAGGAATAATAACACTCATTTTGGTGGCTACCGAAACAACAGAGAGCCCGCTTTTTTGGGTGGTAATTGCCATAAGGTTAAAGACAGATATAAATACAAATCCCAATGATAAAGCACCTGTAAACCAACCCGAACCTATTACTCCTTGTACAGTTGTTGTGCCTTGATAACTTACAACCCCAGTTGTAAATGCTACAAAATAATTAACCACAATAGCCTGTAGGGTATTTATCTTATACTTTGCAAATAATTTAAAGATTACAAAAATAAGACTAGAAGAAGCTATGCTTAGTAATAAGTAGGTCAAGAGTGGTTATTTTTATAAATGGTGAGTGAGTCTTCTAGTATGCTAGTGGTTGATAATGGGTGAAAACTATAGGTAAGTGTTGGGGAGGGCGTACCTTCTGTTAATCTAGTGTTGCCTGTAAATACGCGAGCTTCGTCCCATAAAGAAGCATCTATAAATCGTTGTAGTGTTTGTGTGCCTCCTTCCATAATGACAGATTGTATATTCTCATTATAAAGACGATTTACTATCTCCGTAGGGTCTAATGAGTCTATTATAATGGTGCGTGCTTTGTCGTTAAATATAGCTAGATTTTTAGGGAGCGATTTTTTAGTGTCTAATACAATTCGAGTAGGCGATGTTCCTTCCCAATCTCTAGTTGTTAGGCTAGGATTATCTGCGATAACGGTATTAGCTCCTACAAGAATTCCTTGCTCTTCGCTACGCCATTTGTGCACAAGTTGGCGAGAATATATGTTCGTAATCCACACGGGTTCTTGCGCTTCTTTTTCTTTTGGCGCGATAAACCCATCTTTCGACTCAGCCCATTTAAGAATGATGTATGGTCTTTTCTTTTCGTGAAAAGTAAAAAAACGCTTGTTTACTTCGAGGCATTCTTTTTCGAGTACACCTACGGTTACATCAATACCCGCATCTATTAATCTTTTTATACCACGACCTGCTACTTCTGCAAAAGGGTCTATAGTTCCAATTACAACTCGCTTTATATCAGATTCTATCACAAGATTTGCGCAAGGGGGCGTCTTTCCGTAATGACTACAAGGCTCCAAAGTAACATATAAGGTGCTTTTAGCAATAAGTTGGGGAGTATTCGCTTTCGCGTAAGCAATACAGTTTACCTCTGCGTGAGGTCCGCCATACGCGCTTGTATAGCCTTCTGCAATAATTTTATCTTGATGAACAAGAATAGCACCTACAGACGGATTGGGCATTGCGCTAGGTAAACCATTTTTAGCTAATTGTATGCACCGTTTTATGTAGGTTTCGTGTATCTTCACATTGCAAAAATAGAACTATAACTAGCGATGAGCAAACCTATTATTAGACCTGTTGCTAAAGATGATAATGTCGAGATAGCAGCAGTGGTACGTAAGGTGTTAATGGACTTAGGTGCTCCCAAAGTAGGAACGGCGTATGCAGATGTTACTTTAGATAGAATGTTTGAAACGTATAAAAAGACTTCTAAAGCTACCTATCTTGTAGTAGAAATAGACGGTGAGGTTGTTGGGGGTGCAGGTATTGCGCAATTAGAAAATTACGATGGACCTGTGTGTGAACTGCAAAAAATGTATTTCCTAGACCAAGCCAGAGGAAAAGGTATAGGGAGTGCGATGATGAAACGCTGTCTTGATGAAGCACGTTCTTTGGGGTTTAAGCAATGTTATCTAGAAACGATGCCTTATATGGAAGCAGCTCAAAAACTATATAAACGTACGGGTTTTTATAATTTAGACGGCCCTATGGGAGATACAGGGCATTACTCTTGTACTGTTCATATGTTAATAGACTTATGATTTTAGAAGATTATCGAGCTTATTTTAAAAAGCAATTAGCAGCAATACATCCTCAAGAAGAGGTAGAAGCTATAACGAGTATTGCTCTGCAATATGCTCTTAAAAAGAGTAGGGTAGACATTGCGCTTGCGCGAAAAGAGAAGCTTCCTGTTTCTCAAAAAAATGCGTTAGACGTAATTCTAGAACGTCTATTGCAAGCAGAGCCTGTGCAATATATAACAGGAACGACTCAATTTTATGGGTTAGAGTTTCGGGTAAATAGTGCAACGCTCATACCGCGCCCAGAAACCGAAGAATTGGTAGAATGGATACTTGCAGAAACTTCAGTAGCAGCAAACACCTGCCGTGTTCTAGATATAGGAACGGGTTCGGGCTGTATTGCAATTTCTTTGGCTAAGAATTTATCAAAAGCGCAAGTAGGAGCAATAGATGTTTCTACAAAGGCATTAGAAACAGCAAAAGAGAATGCACTGAATAACAAAGTTCAAATACACTTTTCTAAACAAGATATTTTAGAAACGAGTCATTTAGACACTGCTTATGATGTGATTGTGTCTAATCCACCTTACGTACGCGAACTAGAAAAAACCGAAATTAAAGACAATGTATTACAGCACGAGCCACACACAGCATTATTTGTGGACGATAAAAACCCTTTAATATTTTATAAAAAGATAGCGCAACTTGCTAAGGCGTATCTTAAGCCCGAAGGCCAGTTGTTTTTTGAAATTAATGAATATTTAGGAGTAGAGACCGTAGCAGTTGTAAAAGAAATAGGATTCTCAACAGTGATACTTAAGAAAGATATATTTGGTAAGGGTAGGATGATAAGAGCTACAC
>CAZJRA010000189.1:0-3966 GCA_964548335.1 uncultured Flavobacteriaceae bacterium
ATATACCGTTATCCTCATGACTCTAAGCAGGTATAATATTATTCGAATATTATTTTAAAACAAACAGTATACTGACCTGGTTTTGCAATAATATCTTTATTTACTTCTTCTAAAGGCACCCATTTCCAACTAGCCACTTCATCTTCATTTATACTAGGCTCTCCTTCGTAATTACCTACTAATATGTGATCTAACTCGTGTTCTGTTAGTCCATTATCAAAAGGGGCTTTATATATAAATGATATCGTTTCTTTAAGAGGTGTACTAAACCCCATTTCTTCCTGTAATCTTCTTGTACCTGCTTCTACATTACTCTCCCCATCTCTCTGATGACTACAACACGTATTAGTCCATAAACCTGGAGAATGATATTTATGCATAGCACGCTGTTGTAGCATTAACTCATTGTCTTTATTAAAAACAAAAACAGAAAATGCTCTATGCAGCATAGCCTTCTCATGCGCCTCCATTTTGGGCATAAGACCAATCTTATTATCCTCTTGATCAACAAGGATTACTAACTCTTCTTTCATAAGCAGCGTAAAAATACAAAATGAAAAAGTCAAGAGCTAAAAAAACGACTTTTAAAACATATAAATTACGAACCTAAAAATTAGTAAAAACCCTTGCTAATCCCCTAAGATGTGTAGAAGGTTTTTTAAAAAATTATAAGATGTAATAGATTTCTTATTGCATAAGGTGTGTTAAAAGTATATTTGCAGTTAAATATATTTTTTAGACAATGAGTATAGAAAAAGAAATTGCACGTCGCAGAACCTTTGGCATCGTATCTCACCCAGATGCAGGTAAAACTACTTTAACAGAAAAGTTACTCCTTTTTGGAGGGGCTATTCAAGAAGCAGGTGCCGTAAAGTCTAATAAAATAAAAAAAGGAGCTACGAGTGATTTTATGGAGATTGAACGCCAGCGTGGAATCTCTGTTGCCACCTCTGTACTTGCCTTTGAGTACGAAGGAATCAAAATAAATATTTTAGATACTCCAGGACACAAAGATTTTGCAGAAGATACTTTTAGAACCCTTACAGCAGTAGATAGCGTTATTGTGGTGATTGATGTGGCAAAAGGAGTCGAGGAACAAACCGAAAAACTCGTAGAGGTATGTCGTATGCGCAACATCCCTATGATTGTGTTTGTAAATAAATTAGATAGAGAAGGTAAAGATGCTTTTGAGTTACTTGATGAGATAGAGCAAAAGCTGCACTTAACCGTTACCCCTTTAAGCTTCCCTATAGGAATGGGATATGATTTTAAAGGTATTTATAATATTTGGGAGAAAAATGTAAACCTCTTTAGTGGTGATAGTAGAAAGAATATAGAAGAAACAACAGAGATTTCTGACTTACAAGACACTATCTTAGACGATCTTATAGGTACTGATGCTGCTCAGAATTTAAGAGACGAGCTAGAATTAGTTCAAGGGGTCTATCCAGATTTTAATAAAGAAGCCTATTTAGAAGGCGTACAACAACCCGTATTTTTTGGATCTGCACTTAATAATTTTGGTGTTAGAGAACTATTAGATTGTTTTGTAAACATTGCCCCTACTCCACGCCCTAAAGAGAGTGAAGAACGATTAGTAGCTCCCGACGAAAAAGATTTTTCTGGATTTGTATTCAAGATTCACGCAAATATGGACCCTAAGCATAGAGACAGGCTTGCTTTTATAAAAATAGTTTCTGGCGTTTTTGAGCGTAACAAACCTTACTTACACGTAAGAAATAAAAAGAAACTTAAATTTTCTAGTCCTAATGCTTTCTTTGCAGAGAAAAAACAGATTGTAGATATTTCCTACCCTGGAGATATTGTAGGCTTACACGATACGGGTAATTTTAAAATAGGTGATACCCTTACTTCTGGTGAAGAAATACACTATAAAGGAATCCCTGCATTCTCTCCTGAACATTTTAGATATATTAATAATGCAGACCCTATGAAATCTAAGCAGCTAGCTAAGGGCATTGATCAATTAATGGATGAAGGTGTTGCCCAATTATTTACTCTAGAACTCAATGGACGTAAAGTAATAGGTACGGTAGGAGCCTTACAATATGAAGTAATACAGTACAGACTAGAGCACGAATATGGAGCAAAATGCACCTACGAACCTCTTAATGTACACAAGGCTTGTTGGGTAGAACCCGAAGATGTAAAAAGTGAAGAATTTAAAGAGTTCTTACGTGTTAAACAACGCTATATGGCCAAAGACAAAAGAGGTCAACTAGTTTTTCTAGCAGACTCTCCTTTTAGCTTACAAATGACACAACAAAAATACCCTTCTGTAAAAATGCACTTTGTAAGTGAGTTTGAGATGGCTTAAATATTCTATCTAAAAAAGTTGAGGTTATTCTATAACCTCAACTTTCATATACACGTTTTCTATAGGCCACTCACTGGCATCTACTTCTAGTTTATTAATTTTATCAACGACACTCATTCCTTTTGTTACGTGTCCAAAAACGGTATGCTCTCCATCTAGATGATGTGCACCGCGTTGCGGCTGAACAATAAAAAACTCAAAGGGCGCAGAAGCCTTACTTATGTTTTGTTCTAAATATTTAGCACTAGAAAAGGCCCCTCTTAGGTGTTTGTATTTAGGCTTAGATTCATTAGGCAAAAGGTAATTACCCATACGAGCTCTGTTACGAGCTGTGGTTTGGGTGTCATTATTCCCCCCTTGTACTACAAATTTTGGTGAAACTCTATGAAACTGGGTAGTATTAAAATACTCATTCTTTACGAGTAAAATAAAGTTTGCTCTGTGTAAAGGCGTGTCTTTAAAAAGAGTGACTTCAAAATTACCAAAACGAGTTTCAAATCTAACTTTGGTTTCTGGATTTTCTTTCCCGTATTCTGCTAAAAATGGTTTAAGCTCGGCTTGTGAGCCTATCATAGGATTCTGTAAAGTCCCTTTAGGGTATACTTTTCCCTTTTTAACAATCGAATCCTTTGTGTTGCTTTCTTGCTTGTTATGAGGGGTTGTTTTCTGAGAGGTTTTAGTATCTTGACAGCTAAAAGCGGCCCACAAAAACAATAAATATATAAACCTAAGCATATATGAAATTTGAAGAGTTTTTAAGCTTGATTCCAAAAATAAGCAATTTGTCTCTTCCAGGAAAAGAAGCCCAATTTGCAATGGCACCTATGGAACGGGTTAAGAAACTCACAGGTACGGATATTGCGTCTCTAAATCCTCGGCAAGCCGCAGTAATGGCTTTGTTTTACAAAAAGAATGAAGAGACTTATCTCGTACTAATATTACGTAAAACGTATAAAGGGGTTCATTCTAATCAAGTAGGGTTTCCTGGAGGAAAGGTAGAAAAAAATGATATAGATTTGTTAGATACCGCTTTACGCGAAACGTATGAAGAGGTAGGCGTACCTCAGCAGCGTGTAAACTTTGTAAAAACGCTTACTAACATTTACATCCCCCCTAGTAATTTTTGGGTACAATCGTTTATAGGGTATTCCACTCAAGAGATTACATTTATACCTCAAGAAGAAGAGGTAGAAACTATTATAGAAGTTCCTCTACAAGAACTTCTAGACAAAACATCTGTTACTACAAAACGTATTACAACCTCTTATATGGTTGATAAAGAAGTACCTGTTTTTATACTACAAGATTACGTTGTTTGGGGAGCTACTGCCATGATGTTAAATGAGATTAAAGCACTTTTAATTAAATCACTAGAGAAATAGGTTTTGTATCTTTGATATTCGTTTTCGCAAAAACTAGAACTGTACGACATAGTTTTTTGCAACAGTTGAGAAATAATAGCTATGGGTTTATTTAAGACAAATCCTTTTGGACATATTCTTTTTTTAAAACGCTGGCTAATTAGAATAGCGGGAGCGTTAACGCATAGGCGTTACAGAGGATTTAACGAACTTAAAATAGAAGGCTCTGAAGTCTTAAGAAATCTTCCAGATACAGGCGTTTTATTT
>CAZJRA010000190.1:0-3940 GCA_964548335.1 uncultured Flavobacteriaceae bacterium
TTATTAATCAGGCGACTTCATACACGCTTCTATCGCATTTCCAAAAACTTCAGAAAGTTCTACTCCTGCTGCTTTAAACTGCCTCGGGATAATACTTTCCTTAGACAAACCTGGATTGGTATTTACTTCTACAAAATGCGGATTTCCTTCGTGAAAAATAAAATCTATACGGGCAATCCCTTTTAAGTTTAATAACTCATAAATAGCTCCTGTGAGCTGTTGTACGTGTTTTGTTTCGGCTTCTGAAATTCTAGCAGGAACAATCTCTTCTGACTTTCCTGAACATTTTGCTTCTAGGCTAAAAAAGTCGCCATCTGGTACAATTTCACATACAGGTAATACTTGTACCCCATTACCAAAATCATATACACCCACAGACACCTCCGTACCACTTAAAAAAGATTCTATTAGCACTTGAGAATCTTCTTTAAAAGCAATACGTATCGCCTCTTCTAAATCTCCTTCTTTATACACCTTACTCACACCATAACTAGAACCTGCTCTATTAGGCTTTACAAAACAAGGGTATCCTATTTGCATAGAAAGACTGTTCTTAAATTCCATCGAGATAGCATCACCTTCATTAACATAAATAGAAGTTGCCATAGGCAACCCATAGGGTTTAAGTACACTTAATGTATCTCTCTTATTAAACGTAAGGGCACTTTCATAAAAATCACTACTCGTTTGGGGTATTCCTATCGCTTTTAAATAGGCTTGTAGTTCTCCATTTTCTCCAGGAGCACCATGTATCGTATTATAACAAGCTTCAAAAAAAACATTCCCAAAAGGTAAAAGCACACTAAACGTACCTTTGTCTATTGGGTATTCTTCTCCTTCATATATACATACCCACTTAGTAGGTAATATATGTACTGCATAGGCATTATAATTATCGCTATCTAATGCTTCAAGCACAGTCTTACCACTATTTATAGAAATAGCTACCTCACTGTCGTAACTACCCATTAACACTGCAATATTTTTATGCATAAATATAAAGTTCCTGTTTTTTAAAAGTGTTTCAAAAATAACCTTTAATATCTCTGATACCAAAAGGCAGGCATTTTTATATCTTTGTAACTTGAACCACCGCCTTATGAGTATCTTAAAATTTATTACAAGCAAGACTTTTCTAAAACAGCTCATCATAGCTTTTGTTATTTTAATTGTCTTTATCTTTTTTGTAAAATGGTGGCTTAACGGCTCTACAAACCATGACCAACGCATTGCTGTTCCTAATATTAAAGGAATGACCCTAGAACTTGTAGAACAAGAACTCTCTAATGCAGATTTGCAATACACTATTATTGACAGTGCTAATTATAATCCAAATTACCCTAAATACTCTGTAATAGAACAAAGCCCTGATGCAGGAAAATTTGTAAAAGAAAATAGAAAAATATACTTAGTGCTCAATCCTTCTGGATTTAGAAAATTTACTGTCCCAAATATTATAGACAGAACGCGAAGACAAGCAGAACCTACTCTTAAGGCTCTTGGTTTTAAAATTGGTACTATCACTTATATAGACCATATAGGAAAAGACGAAGTAAGAATGCTAAAGCATAAAGGAAAAGAAATAAAACCTGGAGACCAATTACCCAAAACTTCTACCATTGACCTTGTATTAGGAAACGGAAAAGGAGATTATAGAGACGGAATTACAGATGAAGGAACAACAGATGGAAACAAATAATCTCATTGGCCCTGAACAACAGGATGAATTATACGAGCATCATTCTTTTACCGCAAGTGACGGTCAAGAGCCTTTGCGCGTCGATAAATTCTTAATGAACTTTATCGAAAATGCTACTCGCAACAAAATTCAAAAAGCAGCCAAGAATGGCAGTATTGAAGTTAACGGTAAAGTTGTAAAACAGAATTACAAGGTAAAATCAGGAGATAAGATACGGGTCCTTTTTGAGCACCCCCCTTTTGAAAACTTACTCACTCCTCAAGACATTCCTATAAATATTGTCTATGAAGATGATGACCTACTCGTTGTAAACAAAAATGCAGGAATGGTGGTTCATCCTGGGCATGGCAATTATTCAGGCACTTTAATTAATGCTCTTATTTTTCATTTTGACAACTTACCTAATAATAGTAGTGACCGTCCAGGCTTAGTACACCGTATAGATAAAGATACTTCTGGATTACTTGTAGTTGCAAAGACAGAGCAAGCAATGACGCATTTATCTAAACAGTTTTTTGATAAAACTACAGAGCGTGAGTACATCGCTATGGTTTGGGGTAATGTAGCAGAAGAGCAAGGAACGATAGAAGGAAATATAGGAAGACACCCTAAAAATAGGATGCAAAATACCGTTTGGGAAGGTGATGAAGCAGACTTCGGCAAGCCTGCTATTACCCACTACAAAGTCCTAGACCGTTTAGGGTATGTTACACTAGTTTCGTGTAAACTAGAAACAGGACGTACGCACCAGATTAGAGTGCATATGAAATATATAGGACACACCTTATTTAATGACGAACGCTATGGAGGGAATGCCATTTTAAAAGGTACTTCTTTTTCTAAGTACAAGCAATTTGTAGATAATTGTTTTAAGGTACTCCCAAGACAAGCCTTGCATGCAAGAACACTAGGATTTATTCATCCTAGAACTAAAGAGAAAATGCGCTTTGAAGCTCCTATTCCAGAAGATATGCAACAATGCATACAAAAATGGAAAACCTATGCTACACACCAACAATAGGATTTAGTTAGACAACAAAACCATTTATTATTGAGAGAAAACACACATTCCTTTTTTCTTACTTTTACATAAAAGAAAGCGCCCTATGAAAATTGTTATTTCACCAGCTAAATCCTTAGACCTTGAAACTCCGCTTCCTACAAGCAAGTACACACAACCGCTATTTCTTAAAGAAGCAGAAACCTTAAATACTACGCTTTCGCAAAAATCAAAAAAGGATATTGGAGAGCTCATGCACATAAGCGATGCCCTTGCTACACTTAATAAAGAGCGAACGCAACAGTTTTCAATCCCTTTTACAGAGACAAATGCAAGACCTGCTGTATATACTTTTGATGGAGGTGTATATCAAGGCTTAGATAGTTTTTCTTTATCAGAAGACAAGGTAGAACATCTACAAGATACACTACGTATACTTTCAGGAATGTACGGTGTGCTGAAACCTTTAGACTTAATGCAAGCCTATCGCTTAGAAATGGGAACTAAACTTAAGGTAGGACAAGCTGATAATCTTTATAAATTTTGGGGAGATAGTATTACAGAGCAACTCAATAATGAACTTGAAGATAACGAGCTCTTTGTAAATTTAGCTAGTAATGAATATTTTAAAGTCATTAATAAAAAACTATTAAAGACTCCTATCATCACTCCCATATTCAAAGATTTTAAAAACGGAAAACTTAAAGTCATCTCTTTCTTTGCTAAAAAAGCACGAGGTCGTATGGTGCGCTATATTACAGATACAAATGCACAAACGATAGAAGATATTTTAGGTTTTAACTACGATGATTATAAATATAGCTCAGAACACTCTAATCCAGAAAAACAAGAGTATACATTTATTAGATAATTTAAAAGCTTAAAAAAACGCTTTCGCGAAAGCCGAACACGCCCTTCTTTACATTTACACTACATTATCTTTAGGATGCTTAGTTAAGTACTCCTTAGGGAAGAGTAGCTTTATGTTTTCGTAAGATTTATTAAGTGCCTTTTGAGTTTTTTGGAAGTTTTTCCATTTTACTTTTGTAATGCCTTCTTCTTCTTGAGGTTCTAATATACCTTCATACGATGAGTGCATTTCGTACCAATGGGTTTCTTTTAGTTTAAACTTACCATTACGTTTAAAAACATGATAGGTAGTAGTGATAAACGTGTTTATTTTTACACCTGTAATCCCAGTTTCTTCCTCTACTTCACGAATCGCACATGTCTCAATATCC
>CAZJRA010000191.1:0-3906 GCA_964548335.1 uncultured Flavobacteriaceae bacterium
CGTTTATACAATACATACTCTTCTTCTTGGAGGGTTACCTTGGCAAAAATAAGCGACTTATAACGGTCGTAATCTGAGATTATAAAGTCTGTAAATAAATCAAACTGACCTATATCATCCAACAACTGCTGGTATCTATCTGCAAGAAAAGACATCTCTAACGGAAAAGCATACCTTCCTGGTTCTTCATAAAATTTAGGTAAAAATGCATTATCCTTAAAACGCTCTAAAATAGGCTTAGCATTAAACTCCCTGGCAATCATCTGAGTAAGACTTGTCTTGCCTGCTCCTATATTTCCTTCTATCGCGATGTAGTTATAATTACCTATAGCTACCGTGTCCTTAGGATTCTTTAACCACTTAGGTTGTTTTGATAATACGCTCGTATCCTTACAGCTTTCTAAGGCTTCTTGCACAGATTGTTTTGTGGTAGGTATAAGCGTCGTGGCAGTAATATCTGAAAGAGGCTGTAGGACAAACCTACGCTCTAACATTAACCTATGTGGAACTTGAAGTGACTCTGTTTTTAAAACAGCATCATTATAGAGTAATATATCTATATCTATATTTCGAGACTCATATCCTTTGCCTTTGCGCTCTCTCCCTATCTCTTTTTCTATGGTTAGAATCTTTTCTAACAACACTTCTGGAGTAAGCGTAGTTTCTAGCTTAACTGCACAATTATAAAAATCGGGCCCTTCAAAGCCCTGAGCAGGACTCACATATACAGGAGAGATTTTTAACACAGGACCTACGCACTTAAACAAAGACAAAACAGCTTGATTAAGGTACTCATAGGTATTGCCTAAATTACTTCCTAAAGACAAAAAAACTACATTCACTATACGTATCTACTTCTAGATTAAAACTCTCTTATTTAATATCAAATTAAGGAAAAGAAACTCACAATACCTTATTTTTGAGTGTGAATTTATTAATAATATGAAGAACCCTTCACCTTCTTGCGCTTCTCAGGATGTACAGCAAGCCTATAAGACGTACTTTATTCTCGGAGCACTTTTTATATGCGCGCTTGTTGTAGGTAACTTAATTTTTCAAAAATTTTTTAGTTGGAACTTTTTTGGGTTATATACTTTTGAAATTTCAGCAGGAATCCTACCCTACCCAATTACTTTTCTTATTACAGACATCATTAGTGAGATTTACGGCAAGAAAAAAGCACGCCAAGTAGTTATCGCTGGTATTTATGCATCTTTATTTTCTCTCCTAATTGTATATGTTGCACAGGCTGTTCCTGCTACATCTTGGAGTCCTGTAGATGACAACTTATTTACTAAAGTCTTTGGAGCCACATCTATTGCCGTTTTTGCCAGTATGATGGCATACTTACTTGCACAATACATTGATGTACAATTATTTCATTTTTGGAAAAAACTGACTAAAGGCAAGCATCTATGGATAAGAAACAATTTCTCTACATTTTTTAGTCAATTTATAGATACCGCAACTGTTCTTTTATTACTTTGTTATCTTGGACAGATAGAATGGCATAAATTTGGAGCGCTATTACTCAATGGTTTTTTATTTAAAGTCTTAATAGCGGCTTTAGACACTCCTATATTATATCTATTTGTAGCAATTTTTAGAAAAAAATATAATCTTAAACAAGGCGAAGAGCTCAATCTTAACGTATAAAACAGTATGAAACGCATTTTAAAAATCTTAGGTATAACAATCCTTGTTCTTCTTCTAGTTATTATCGTAAGCCCTTTTTTATTTAAAGATAAATTAGAAGATTTACTTAAAAAAAATATTAATGACAACCTCAACGCTACGGTATCTTGGAAGTCTTTAGACATTAGCCTACTCACTCACTTTCCTAAAGCTACTGTATCGCTTAATGACTTTTTAGTTACCAATCATGCCCCATTTGAAGGAGACACCCTTGCTATGGGTAAAGACATAAAAATAGATATGGGGATAAAACAATTGTTTAAAAAAACGATTAGTAATCCTATAAACATAGACGCCCTACAGTTAGACGAAGCGCTTATACAATTAAAAATAAACGAAGAAGGAGTCGCTAACTACGACATTTCTAAAGCCTCTAAAGATAGTGTTCAAGCTGTCGCGAAAGAAAACGAAGCCTCAGAACCTTTTAGTTTTGCATTAGAACATTATGAGATTAATAAAACTACTCTAAATTATAGTGATGAGACTTCAAAAACCTTTTTTGCTTTAAAAGATTTTAATCACGAAGGCAACGGAGATTTCTCTGCATTGCAAAGTACATTAGACACCAAAACCTCTGGTGATGTATCGTTAGAAATAGGCGGAGCAAACTATGTAAATGGTCAGCATATACAACTAGACGCCGCAATAGGATTAGACCTCGAAAATCAAAAATATACCTTTAAAGAAAACAAAGCTACACTCAATAAACTGCCTCTTACTTTTGATGGTTTTGTACAGCTAAAAGAAGAAACTACTGTGGTAGATATTTCTCTAGCGACTCCAGAGTCTAGCTTTAAAAATTTCCTTGCAGTTATACCAGATGCCTATTCTAAAAATCTTGATGGAGTAGATACCAGTGGTGATTTTCGCGTAAGCGGAAAAATAAAAGGAAACGTTACAGATACGACCATCCCTACCTTAGATGTATCTATACTTTCTAAAAATGCCTCGTTTAAATTTCCAGATTTACCTAAACGTATGGAAGGGATTAATATAGATACCCGTATTCTAAACACCACAGGTATATCTGACGATACATATGTGATGATTAATCAATTAAACTTTAAAATAGATGACGATTTTTTCTCTACAGAAGGGAGCTTAAAAAAGCTCACTACAAATATGCTCGTTGATCTTGCTCTTAAAGGAAAATTAAACCTTGCTAACATAGAAAAAGTATATCCATTAAACCTCAAAGAGCCTTTAAAAGGAATAGTAAATGCCGATTTCACAACACGTTTTGATATGGCGAGTGTGGAAAACCATAACTACAACAATATTAAAAGTTCTGGAGTAGCAAGCCTTTCTGGGTTTACACATACTACTGAAGAACTACCTAAACCTATTACCATTACAAACGCAAGTGTAAATTTTAAACCTGGAATTATCGAGCTCACAAAATTTAGTGGTAAAACAGGCGATACCGATATTAATGCAAAGGGAAGTATAGAAAACTTGATTCCGTTTGTAATGTCTAAAGAAGATCTAAAAGGAAGGTTTGATATAACCTCAGATGTTTTTAATCTCAATGATTTTTCTGTTGAGGAAGTAGCAGTAGAAAACACAAACAGTACAGCGAGCAGAGGATCAGGGCAAGAAGAAGTTAGCACTATTAAGATTCCAGATTTTCTAGATGCAGCCCTAAACTTTAATGCAAAAAAAGTAATCTACGACGACCTTACTTTAGAAGACATGAAAGGCAGTATGACCATACGTGAGGAACAAGCAAACTTGAGCAATCTAACATCTTCTATTTTTGGAGGAGAAGCTGGACTTGCAGGTAATGTCTCTACAAAAGATGATATTCCTGTTTTTGATATGAAACTTGATTTAAGTAAAATAGATATCAAGCAATCTCTTGATCAACTTCCTTTATTGCAAAGTCTAGCCCCTATTGCCAAAGCACTACAAGGCGCTATGTCTACGACAATTAATATAACAGGACAATTAGACGAAAATCTTGCTCCTATACTAAGTACTGTTGCAGGTAATGCCGTTGCTAAAGTGCAAAACACAGAAGTAAATACGGGGCAAGTACCACTAGTTTCTAGTCTAAATGAAAAATTAAGTTTTATAGACCTAAAAGGCTTAAATCTAAACGACCTAGCGGCTTCCTTACAGTTTAAAGAAGGTAAGGTTATCATAAAGCCTTTTAACCTTAATATAAAAGGTATACAGACAAGTATAGCTGGTAGTCACAGCTTTGATAAC
>CAZJRA010000192.1:0-3838 GCA_964548335.1 uncultured Flavobacteriaceae bacterium
ACGCAATTACAGTATCTGGTATAACACAAGAAGAAAATTACAAGATATACAATGTTTTAGGAGCTGAAATAGCTCAAGGAACTGTTTCTGATAACGAAACTATCTCTATCCAAAACTTTAGTAATGGATTATACCTTATCAACTTTGATAATGGAAACGCTATTAAATTCTTAAAGAACTAGAGAAGTAAAAACCTCTAACTAAAAAAGCCTAGTTTTTACTAGGCTTTTTTTATTGTGTGGGTACAAAGATATTAAACTAACCGCTAAAGAAGGTCTGGGCTTATTTAAGACCGCTTAAAACACGCCAAGACCTATAAACTGTAGTTACACTCATTTACTATAAACACATCTTGAGAGCAAAATAGCAAGCATAAAAAAAGCCTAGTAAAAACTAGGCTTTTTTTGTGGGCGCGAAGGGATTCGAACCCCTGACCCCTTGGGTGTAAACCAAGTGCTCTGAACCAACTGAGCTACGCGCCCTAACAAGAATTAATATTCTTTCTGTTAGCGGATGCAAATATATGATATTTTTTAAGTTTACAAACTATTTTTTAATAAAATTATAGAATTTCTGCTACTACAAACGTGCTTCCTCCTACAAATACTAAATCTTTATTTCCAGCATTTAATTTAGCCTTTTCTAAGGCGTCTATTACAGACGGGTATGCTTTACCCTTAAGCCCCATAGTAACGGCTTGTTTTCGTAGCTTTTGCACCTCCATCCCTCTAGGCACATTAGGTCGACAAAAGTAATAGGTTGCACGCTGCGGCAATAATGGTACAATCTCTTCTAAATTCTTATCTGCAACAACTCCTAACACAATATGTAATCTATCATACTTTTCTTCCTGCAACTGTTTTACCACATAGGTTAAACCTTCTTTATTATGTGCGGTATCACAAATAATTCTAGGAGCCTTTTCTAAAACTTGCCACCTACCCTGCATTCCCGTATTTTGGGTTACTCTTTTTAGACCTTTGGCAATATGTTGTATCCCTATAGCCCATCCTTTTTTTTGAAGTTGAGCAATAGCCACCTGTACCGTTTTTATATTATGTTTTTGATAATCACCTTTTAAATCTGATTGCATAGGCAAGCTATCAAACTCATAAGCCTTTATAAGGGGTGCATTACGCTTTCGCGAAAGCATACTAAACACGCTTTCTGTTTCTTTATGAAATTCTCCTATAACTATAGGAATCTTGTCTTTTATAATCCCTCCTTTTTCTAGTGCTATCTTCTCTATTGTATCCCCTAAAAACTGAGTGTGATCCATCCCTATATTTGTGATTACAGATAACTCTGGGGTAATAATATTAGTTGCATCCAGCCTTCCCCCTAAACCTACCTCAATAATAGCAATATCTACCTTTTCCTTAGCAAAGCAAGAAAACGCCATCCCTACAGTCATTTCAAAAAAAGAAAGATGGTGCTCTTCAAAAAAAGCTTTATGCTTTTTCACAAACCCCATCACAAACTGTTTACTCACAGGAGTGCCATTAATTCGTATACGCTCTCTAAAATCTTTTAAGTGAGGAGAAGTATATAAACCTACCTTATAGCCTGCCTCTTGGAAAATAGAGGCTAGCATATGGCTTGTAGATCCTTTACCATTTGTGCCTGCTACATGAACTATTTTAAACTTCTGATGTGGGTTTTCTAGATGTGCAACTAACAATTCAATATTAGTTAGATCAGCTTTATAAGCCGCTTTCCCTTGTCTCTGGTACATAGGTAACTGAGAGAAAAGCCAGTCTAAGGTGTCTTGATATGTAATAACGTGTAGATTTTATTCTCTAATTTATTCAGAAAGGCTAAAGCGATATAGTATTACTCCTATTTGCTTTGAAGGTGCTTTCTCGTCTGCATTAAACTTGGTTGCGAGCGCAGCTGCCTTTGCAGGTTCTAATAAACAGCGCGTATTATTAGTCGTACCACGTACTCCTGGTACTGCCTTAATAACTTTTCCTGATCGGTCTACTTCTATACTTACAGCTACAACACCTGCCTCATTACATTTTTGTACTTGCGTAGGCTTTCCTAAGGCAGATCGCCCTCCTAATCGATAGTTCCCATCACCATCTAATCCTTTACCTGTACCGTAATAACTAGAGGCATTAGGATCTCCATCAGGATCTCCTTTATCTCCTGCTTGATTATCATCTCCTTCTCCGCCTTGTGCAGCGCCATCTTTTTTAGGACCGTTAATTAATGCATCTATCGCACTAGTAGTATTTTTATCTGGAGTAGGATCTGGTTTTGTTTCTTCTACAGGTTTCTCTTTAGGCTTCTCTTTAGGTTTTTCGACTTCCTGCTTAGGGGTCTCCTCAGGTTTTTCTTCTATTACAGGGGCATCTTCTACATCTTGTGTAACGACTTCTTCTGTAATTTCGGGTTGAGGGGGTGTTGGTACAGGTTCTGGAGCTGTATTTTTAGGAGCAGAAGCAACAGCTTCCGTAGGTTGCACATCTCCTGATCCAACACTAGATGTCCCAAAATTAACCGCAATACCTCCTTCTTCTGGCGGGTCTAAATACTTCATACCTACCAGAGACATTAAAAACAGAATGAGAACCATCAATATCATTGTGATGGTAAAAGACTTCTTTTTATGTGGTGTATCTAAATAAGGCAATATCTAGTATTTATAATATTAATTATGGCGTACGGCAAGTACAATCTTAAATTTATGCCTGTTTGCTATATCCATTATCTTAACCGCATTTTCAATAGGCACTCCTTCTTCTGCTCTTAAAATAATGGTAGGCTCACTTACTCCTGCAAGTTCTCCGATAATCTTTTTCTCTACTCCTCGCTCACTTACTCGCTCTTTGTTTACATAAAAATCTAAGTCTTTTGTAATACTTATAGAGAGACTTTGCTTATTACTAGTCTTACCTTTTGCCTTAGGCAAAATAAGATCTAAAGCATCTGGCGTAATGGCCGGAGAGGTAAGCAAAAAGAATACTAACAGCAAAAAAACGATGTCTGTCATAGAACTCATACTAAACTCAGGACTTACTTTATTTCTTCCGCGTAAGTTCATATTAGATAGGTTCGTTTAAAAGGTCTAAAAAGTCTACCGTATTTGCTTCCATAGAGTGTACTACTTTATCTGTACGTACTACGAGGTGATTATATCCCATATAAGCTATAATACCTACAATAAGCCCTGCAACAGTTGTTGTCATTGCAGTATAAATACCTTCTGCTAGTGTACCCATTTCTGCTTGCCCACTACTGGTTGCTAGTGTGTGAAACGCTAATACCATCCCTATTACGGTTCCTAAGAATCCTATCATAGGAGCAGCTCCTGCAATAGTTGCTAGCACACTTACGTTTTTCTCTAATTTATATACTTCTAAGCGCCCACTATTTTCTATAGCTGTATTAATATCTTCTAAAGGATTTCCTATACGTGAGATTCCTTTTGCTGTGATTCTAGAGACAGGTGAATCTGCTTGTGCACAAAGAATTTTTGCGGCTTCTATATTTCCAGAAGACACTTTATCTTTAATTTGGTTCATAAAGTTATCATCTATTTTTGAAGCTGACTTTATTGCAAATAATCGTTCAAAATATATATATATCGCTACAAAAAGAAGTATAAAAAGGATACCTATAACAATAACACCTGCAGTTCCTCCTGTAATTAGCAAATCTATTATAGATAATGTTTTTTCTACAGGTTCATCTGTAGTTATAACGTCTTGAACGTTTTCTTGAATGATTGTTGTAAGCATGTTATGAGTTTAATTAATTAAACGAATAAAAAAGAGGTTAATTATATCAATGACACATTATAATGATAATTGTAAAAATATATATCCTGCTA
>CAZJRA010000193.1:0-3827 GCA_964548335.1 uncultured Flavobacteriaceae bacterium
CTTTTTTACTGAGCTCTTCTTGCTTTTCTGCTAACTTTTGTAAATCCTTTGTAATTTTATCTGCCTTTTTCTCTACATAATAACGCTTGGTTAATTCCAACATCTGCTCAAGGTTGCGCTTATTATTTTTATTTTTCTTCTCAAGCTTCTCTAATTTTTCTGTAAGCTCTTCTTTACTTAATTTTTCTCTTAGTTTTTCTAACTCATCAAGCAGTTTTTCATTTTCTCTTGCCTTTTTTTCAAGTCGTTCAAGTCGTTCTTTAAGACGCTCCTTATCTTCATCTGTTTGCGGATCGTCCTTTTGAAACTCATCTAAGTTTTCTTTTAACTGCTTAGAAAAATCTTGCATCATTTCCTCCTGCTTCTCTTGACGCTTTAAAAAATCCTGAAGCTTCTTTTGATCGCTATAGTTAAGTTGCTTATTTTCTTTATGTGTTCTAGAAATATCTTGCAATTCTTGCTCTTACTCTTCTATTTTTTCTAGTGTCTTATCAAGGTTGGTAATAGATTCTTTTTGTTTTTCTAACTGTTCTTGCTCTAACTCACTCTCTGTAAGCTTAGCAAAAGAGAAAATACTACTTTTTGTGCTTTTAAAGTTGTTAAGTTGGTCATTATCAAATACTTCAAAGTAATACTCGTATGTTTTTCCTTCCTGTAAGTCAAGAGCGTCTGGAAATGCATAAACAAACTGATCTACATTATCATTCTTAATAGAGATGTCTTTATAGTTCTTCTGGTTTGTTCCTTCTTTATAATAAGCAATCCTAAGACTAGAAAGTCCATAGTCATCACTCACCCTTCCAGAAAAATACACCTGTTGTTCACTTATCGTATCCTTACGAGCTTCTAAGTCTATTTCTGGATACTCATCTTTAACTACTTGTATTGCATAAGCAATATTCTCATAGTTTTTAAGCTGGTCATTGCTTGTAGAGACTTCATAAGCAGTATTCTTGTATAGTCTTTTAGAAAGCGAGAATCGTTCTTGTTTTGCTTTCGCGAAAGCATAGGTAGTATCTTTTAATACTAGTGCTACCTCTTCTGTTTTTTTGGTGTCAAGAACCCACGTAATTTTAGTTCCTTCTGGAACAATAGCATTACCGGTATTATTAATTTTATCTGTTGCCTTTTTTGTATAATTAGGATAGTCTAACTCCATCTTAAAGTTTACTAAAGACGGTACCTCTAGAATTTCTAAGGTATATGATTTAGACTGTACCTTATTTGCAGAAACATAAAAAGACATATCTGCCGAGGGTTGTTCAAACGTAAAAGAAAATTCGCCTGGTTTTGTTTGTTGTAAAAAATAGGTCTCATTATCAAAATGAATAGAAGCCTCTTCTGGAACAACATCTCCTGTTGTGCGTATTTGCAAGTTATAGTCTTTGTTTTCTATACCCTGCAGCTTCTCATTTACAATATAAAACTCAAAAGGAGCTGGTGGCTCATACGCCTCTGTATAGTTAAGGACTCTCTCATAACTAGAACTAAATACCTTTTCTTTACCCCCATAGTTTGCAATGAGAAAAATGATAACGGGTATTATAGCATACTTTAAATACTTAGCGTTTTTCTTAAAGTCTATAGCAAGCTTAAAAGGAATAGGCTCTAGTGATGCGCTTTTTTGAGCAACACTAGCGAGCATAAGTTCTGAGTCTCCTGCTTCACTATGTAACTGTAATGTATTAAGAAGTTTGTCTTTTACCTCAGGAAAGTGGCTTCCTATCATCGCTGCTGCTTGGTCATAACTAATCCCTTTAGACAGCTTAAATAATCTTGCGAGAGGTATCGCAATAAATTTAATAAGGAGTGCGAGCTCTACAACTACAAAGGCCCAAAACAAGACTGTTCTTGCGGCAGGACGTAGCCAAAAAAAGTACTCGATAAGGAGTGTGATTAAAAAATATAAGGCTCCAAAAGCAAAAAACAAAATAGCCCCTTTAAGCAACTCGTTTGTATAATACTTTTTAATAAACGATTTTATCTTGCGTTCTATGTTATTAAATTTATTCATCTACATTCATATATAGCTAGTTCTAATATACCATTTTATTATGTTTTGAGAACAACTTGCTTTTATAACTGATTGTTAATTCTTTTTAATTAAAAAAAGACTCTTCTATATCCTCTCATATATTGTGCCATTTAAAGCACTTGATTATCGCTAGCAAAACTACTTTATCTTCACGTAACTTCTTTCTACAAACTCTTGTTTTTATATTCATTACCACACGTTATGTATAAGATAAAAAGCCTACAGTTTCTAACTAGGATAAAGTCCTTATACATACTATCTTTGCGGTCTAAATTCACAACATTATGTCTGTACGCGTACGTTTTGCTCCAAGTCCTACTGGTCCTCTACATATAGGTGGAGTGCGCACTGCCCTATTTAACTATCTATTTGCTAAAAAACATAAGGGTACTTTTATCCTGCGTATAGAAGATACAGATCAAAACCGCTACGTAGCCGGTGCAGAAAATTATATAAAAGAGAGTTTAGAGTGGTGTGGGATGCCTTTTGACGAAGGTCCCGGTCGCGAGGGAACGTGTGGACCATACAAACAGAGCGAACGTAAAGAAATGTATCACGCTTACGCGAAAGCGCTATTGGAGTCAGAGAATGCGTACTACGCTTTTGACACGGCAGAGCAATTAAACGCTCACAGAAAAGACCACGAAGCCAATGGAAAAACATTTATCTATAACTGGCATAACCGTCTAAAACTAGATAACTCTTTATCGCTATCTCAAGAAGAAGTAGAAAGCCGTATTGCAAATGGTGAGGATTATGTAATTCGCTTTAAATCTCCTCAAGATGAAACTTTACACCTACAAGACGAAATACGAGGAAACATACAGATAGACACAAATATACTAGATGATAAAGTGTTGTTTAAGTCTGATGGGATGCCTACCTACCACCTTGCTAATATTGTAGATGATTATCTTATGGAAATCACCCACGTAATACGTGGAGAAGAGTGGTTACCATCGCTAGCATTACACGTGCTTTTATACCGTGCCTTAGGATGGGATGCTCCTAAGTTTGCTCACCTACCTCTTATTCTTAAACCTGTAGGTAAAGGAAAATTAAGCAAGCGTGATGGTGATAAGCTAGGGTTTCCTGTATTTCCGTTACAATGGGAAGATCCAAAAACAAAAGAAATTTCTAGTGGGTATAAACAAGATGGATACCTTCCTGAAGCCGTCGTAAATATGCTTGCATTTTTAGGTTGGAATCCAGGAACAGAACAAGAGTTATTTTCTTTAGAAGAGCTCATACAAGCTTTTGATTTACAAAAAGTAAATAAGGCAGGTGCCAAGTTTGACCCTGAAAAAACAAAATGGTTCCAACAACAATACTTACAGCAAGAAGACAATAAAGACATTGCAGCGTCTTTTATGCAGTTATTAAAAGATAAGGGTGTAGATACTACTGCCGAATATGTGGCAACCGTTGTAGGCTTAATTAAAGAACGTGCTGTCTTTGTAGCAGATCTTTGGGAACTAGGTCGTTTCTTTTTTGAAGCCCCTCAGGAGTTTGATGCTAAGGCTTCCAAAAAAGCGTGGAAAGAAGATACAGGTGCAATTATGGCGCAAGTAAAAGATATTATAAGCAACCTTACTAATTTTACTTCAGAAGAGATTCAAAACGCAGTAAAAGTATGGATTGTAGCTAATGAGTTAGGCTTTGGGAAAGTAATGCAACCTTTACGCTTAAGCTTGGTAGGTGCAATGCAAGGTCCGGATGTGTTTGAGATAGCAAGCGCTATTGGCAAAGAAGAAACGATCTCTCGTATAAAAAAAGCTATTGCTAGTTTATA
>CAZJRA010000194.1:0-3775 GCA_964548335.1 uncultured Flavobacteriaceae bacterium
TCTCTATACTTACTTCTGGAATTCTGTTCGGAATTTTACATAAAGTATCTCCCTCTTGTACAGTAAAGGGATTGCTTTCTGCAGGAATAGGTTTTTGTTTTTTTGCAGAAGCTTGTTCGGTTACCGGTTTTCTTGGAGAAATAGTAGGGCGTTGTCCTATCTAAAGGTTGTTGGACATCATATTATTCCATCGTTTTATCTGACTCACTCGTACGCCATACTTATTGGCTATCTTACCTAAATAATCACCGTTACGTACCTTATACCTTACTCGAGCAGACGCGTTTGTAACTTTAGGAAGTGGTTTTTCTCTTTTATCTAATTCTGCTTTCGCGAAAGCATAAATAGCCTCTTCATTTTCTACAAATTTTCCTACACTTTCTAGAGGTAATCGCAAGTAATAATCCTTTCCTTTTATAACAGGGATAATATCTAATTTATAGGATGGGTTTAAAAACTGAAGCGTCTCCATAGACTCTCCTGTAATACTCGCCACTTGGTCTAAAGCTATGGTTTTTTTAATTTGTATCGTGTCTGAAGCAAAAAAGGAAATAGGAGGTTTTTGAGGTTGATAACCGTGCTCCTCTGCGTACTCAAAAATATACATCGTAGCTAGAAAAGCAGGTACGTAACCCGCCGTTTCTCTAGGGAGGTTATTTCTTATGTTCCAATAGTTTTTATAGCCTCCGCTACGGCGTATTGCCTTAGATACATTGCCTGGCCCCGAATTATATGCTGCTAGTGCGAGGTCCCAATCACCAAACATACTGTACAGCTTAGATAAATACTTACTCGCAGCTTCTGTAGACTTTATAGGATCCATACGTTCGTCTACATAGGAGTTTACGTCTAATCCATACATCTTGCCTGTAGCAAACATAAACTGCCACAAACCTGTGGCTCCTACTCTAGACTTTGCCTTAGGCCTAAGAGCAGACTCTACGATAGCAAGGTATTTTAACTCTAGAGGGATGTTGTGCTTGTCTAAGTTTTCTTCAAACAACGGGAAATAAAACTCACTAATAGCCATAAGTCTCTCCATTAAGGGCTTCTTCCTCTTTAAGTAGCCTCTTATCACACTTTCTAAAGAGGGATTATAGGAAATATTAAAAGGGGTTTTAGCATCAAGTCTTGCTAAACGGAGTTTGAGTGTGTCTGTAGGTAGGTCTAACGATACTTCTTCTCTATAATTAGGGGATTGCACCATAGAAACAACAGATTCGTAAAGATCCATTCTCGTTAATTCTTTACGCCATGCATCATCTAACCGTTGTGCTAAGGTGTCATCTTTTAACTCTAATACAGGGGTTTGCTTAAAAGTTGGTTGAACTTGTACTTGCGGGGTTGCTATTACAACAGGAGTTGTAGAAGTAGGTGTATTATTTACATGAGTAATCGTATCCTTAGACACTTCCTTTTTTAAGGGTATTTTTCGCTCTGCAGTCTTTTGCAGATATACATTATAAGGGATTGTATCTTGTGCTCTGGTTATAAAACCAAAACCAATACATAGCATAAATAAAAGGGGATATTTTAATTTCATATAGTATAGAACGCTATTTAAAGGGAAAGCTTATGACAAAAAATGTAATTAAAAGTAAAAGAGTTAGAGTTTTGTTGATTTGTTCAAATGCTTTATAAACCCTAAACTCTCTCTTACAGCATCTATCCTTACCCTTGAATCGCAGCAATACCTGGTAGTGTCTTACCCTCTAGCATTTCTAGCATTGCTCCTCCTCCTGTAGATACATAGCTTACTTTAGAATCAAAACCAAACTGTTTTACTGCAGCTACACTGTCTCCTCCTCCTACTAAAGAAAAGGTGCCGTTTGTGGTTGCTTGGTCTATACTATTTCCTAAAGCTATTGTACCGTTTGCAAACGTTTGCATCTCGAAAACACCTAATGGTCCGTTCCAAAGTATGGTTTTAGAACGTTGTACAACAGTATCAAAATTCTTCATAGAGGCAGGTCCTACGTCTAAGCCTTGCCAACCATCTGGAATAGTTGTAATATCGCTTACTTGTGTTTGTGCATCGTTAGAAAAACCATCTGCAGCAAGTGCATCTACAGGAAGGTGTATCTGAACCCCTTTAGCGGCTGCTTGCTTAAGGATATCTAATGCAAGGTCTATCTTGTCATCTTCACAAATAGAGCTCCCTATATTGCCTCCTTGTGCCTTAATAAAGGTAAACGCCATTCCTCCCCCTATTATCATCTCATCTACCTTATCCAATATGTTTTCTATAACAGTAATTTTAGAAGATACTTTAGAACCTCCCAAAATAGCTAAAACAGGCTTTTCGCTATCGTTAAGCACCTTGTTTAAGCTCTCTATTTCTTTTGCTAATAAATACCCATAACATTTAGATTCTGGAAAAAACTGAGCAACGACAGTAGTACTTGCGTGTGCTCTATGTGCTGTTCCAAAAGCATCATTTACATAAATATCACCTAATTGAGCTAAATCCTTTGCAAAATCTTCATTTCCTTCTTTTTCTTCTTTATGATATCTCAAGTTTTCTAGAAGTAATATTTGCCCCATTTCTAACGCTTCTGCAGCAGCAGTAGCCTCATCTCCTATACAAGAAGAAGCAAACTTTACCTCTACCCCAATAATTTCTGAAACTTCACGACAGATATGCTTCAATGAAAATTCTGGTTCTTGACCTTTTGGACGACCTAAGTGAGACATTAGTATTGCTGCTCCTCCGTCTTCTAATATCTTAAGAATTGTAGGTTTTGCAGCCTCAATACGTGTTTTATCTGCTACCTCAAAGTTTTCATCTAAGGGCACATTAAAGTCTACGCGTATAAGTGCTTTTTTATTTTCGAAATTAAATTGGTCTATAGTCGTCATAATCATTGATTTTGCTAGCAAATATAGGAGATACACTACTTAAACCCGAATTATGTAATAGAAAATCTAACGCATTTTAAAAATACAAAGGCCCATCTTATAATTAGCACTAAAAACGTAACATTTCTAGTATATTTGACTTCTATGTTATTCTCAGAAGTTATAGGTCAAAAATTTATAAAGAGTCACCTTACCCAAAGTGCAGGTAAAGGGAGAATTCCGCACGCACAGTTGTTTGTAGGGAAGGCTGGGTCTGGAGTATTACCCATGGCAATTGCCTATGCCCAATATATTATTTGTGGTAATAATGAAAGTGAAAATGAAGGAGCTAATACCTCTTGTAATATAAAGTTTGAACAATTTGCACACCCCGATTTGCATTTTGCATTCCCTGTAGCTGCTGCTAAGGACAGTCAAAAAAAGCCAGTATCTGCACATTTTGCTACAGAATGGCGTTCATTTTTAGCAGGAAATCTTTATGGGAATCTTTTTGACTGGCATAAACACATAGGGATTGAAAAAAAGCAGAGTCAACTAAGCGTACACGAAGACGCAGATATTAATAAAAGATTGGCACTCAAATCCTATGAAGGAGGTTATAAGGTGATGATTATCTGGATGGCAGAAAAAATGAACCGTGAAGCTGCCAATAAACTCTTAAAGCTAATAGAAGAACCACCAGCCAAAACTATATTTCTTCTTATTGCAGAAAATGATGACCTCATAATAGATACCATTAAATCGCGTTGTCAAAAATTAGATTTCCCAAAACTGAGTACTACACAAATTGCAAATGCCCTTTCTAAAAAATATGAGCTTACAGAATCAGACGCTCTTAAAATAGCACACCAATCTGAAGGGGATTTTAACAAATCTCAACAACTTTTACAAGAAGATAATGACGAGTTACTTTTTG
>CAZJRA010000195.1:0-3774 GCA_964548335.1 uncultured Flavobacteriaceae bacterium
ATTGTAGGTTATTAAAAATGACATAAAGTCCTTGCTCTTCACGATATAAAGTTGCTTTTTCTAAATGCTGTCTATAACGAATGCGGGCATCTACTTCCATTTGTT
Organism: uncultured Flavobacteriaceae bacterium; assembly: GCA_964548335.1. Lineage (GTDB taxonomy): Bacteria > Bacteroidota > Bacteroidia > Flavobacteriales > Flavobacteriaceae > Dokdonia. Next base: position 106 of record CAZJRA010000195.1, read on the forward strand.
CTCCCACGGCAATCTCTAAGTCCTTGCGTATCCAATGTATCTCCTCTTCTTTTACAAAGAGGCCTTTTCTATATAATCCTGGGTGATTTTTACCCTGTCCTGTATAAATTACATTTTCGTTTACATCGGTATCTATAACAAATAGAGGTTCTATAGTACCTCCTACACCAAGCCCTTTACGCTGCCCTTTAGTAAAAAAGTGTGCTCCTTGATGCTTTGCTACCACTTTACCGTCTGCTACTTGGTAGGTAGGTTTTTTAGCCAATGCCTCTAAGTCTGCTTTCGCGAAAGCGCTACTCGCCTCATCCCTTCCTGCAATGGCAGGTACTATATTACTAGGAATCTCTACAATAACACCTTCTTTAGGTTTGAGTTGTTGTTGTAAAAAATCAGGTAATCGCACTTTTCCTATAAAACATAGCCCTTGTGAGTCTTTTTTGTCTGAAGTAACTAAATCTTGCTGGGCTGCAATCTCTCGTACTTTAGGTTTTTCTAAATGACCGATAGGGAAAAGGGTTTTAGACAATTGTTCTTGTGATAACTGACATAAAAAATAGGATTGGTCTTTATTAGCATCTGCTCCTGCAATTAGTTGATGAACTTCCTTACCCTCTACAGTAATCGTTTCTTTCTGACAATAGTGTCCCGTAGCTACATAGTCTGCTCCTAGAGATAGGGCTATTTTAAGAAATACATCAAATTTTATCTCGCGGTTACAAAGCACGTCTGGATTGGGTGTTCTACCCATCTCGTATTCTCTAAACATATAGTTTACAATACGCTCTTTATACTCTTCGCTTAAGTCTATTGTTTGATAAGGGATGCCTAATTTTTCGGCTACAAGCATAGCGTCATTACTGTCGTCCAACCAAGGGCACTCATCTGAAATAGTTACAGAATCGTCGTGCCAATTTTTCATAAAAAGCCCCACCACATTGTAGCCTTGTTCTTTAAGTAAATGTGCTGCTACACTACTATCTACTCCTCCACTAAGTCCTACAACTACAGTTTTCATTATACTATGCTTTTAATGTATTTGTTACTATACTACAAAATTACGAAATTAATTACCTCTTGTTACTTGATAAGCTTGGTATCTGGGTATGCAGCCTGCCATCCAAACCAAAAGGCGTTAAATGTATGTACACGCTCATATTCTAAGCCGTTTGCAGATACAAGTTTATCCTCGTTTACACTCCACAGCGTTCCTGTACTATCTTCTATCTTTCCTGAAGATTTTAACTTCTTAAAATGAGTGTTATATGCATTATACACACGGTTTGCTCCTGATTTATCTGTAAGAACAATCAGGTTTTTAGTACCTACTTTAGTGTGAAACACTTTATTCTTGTTTAAGAATTTAGTAGAAATTGCTACAGTCTCTCCTGGAAATTCTGGAAGCTTTATAGCGAGTATAGACTCTTTATTTTTGAGACGTTTGTCCTCTCGCTGTACATTAAACATGAGATTGTCGTCTGCAAAATAATTTTGATAGGCTACACCTTCTCCATAATCTCTTTTATGACCTGTATTAAGAGACAATACAGTTGTTTCTGGATGTCTCGCCTTCCACTCACCCCACGTAGTTGTTACAACACTAAAGTATTCCATCTGAATTCCTTTACCCACTAGAGGGCCTGCCACAGGTTTTCCTTCTAGGGTACTCCATAAAGATTGTGTTGCTTTATCATACATTACTTTATTAGATCTATATAAAAAGCCACTAGTTCCCATCTGGTGAGTAACTCCATCTACCGTAGTTTTATACAAAATGACAGTACCACATAATGTACAGTACACCCCTGCTAAAGGGATTCCTTGGATTGTATCTGTAAACATCTCGTGCCAAGCAAGTATACGCTTAGGGTAGGCTCTCGCCTCTCCATTAACTTCAATACCAAAAACAATATTATCATCTTCTAGATAAGTTGCTTCTTCTATAGAAATCATTTCAGGATTGCGTAGCGGTGGGATACCATCTTGTAAAACGCCTCCCCATCTAATCTCGTCAAAACGTATTAAACTCGTTTCTTGTCTCCCTTGAAAATAGCGTTCAAATTTAGGGTCAATCGCTTTATGTAATTGTGATTTAAAGTAGCCATAATCAGGAAGTATGTCCTGTTCTTTATCCCATAAGTAGGTATACCAAGCATTAAAATCATAACCAGCGCTGAGTCCTGTCTTCTTCTCTAACAATGCTGCCATTCTTCTACCCACAGAGGAGTTGTATCCAAAATACATCACCTCTAAAGCCATTATCTCATAAGCAGGCTGCCAATGTTGATCTATATATGTAAAAGCTTTATTTTGAGCTCTTTTATCTGTACTATTTGCTAAATCTAAAAAGTAATGTACATCACTAAAAGAATTTTGCTGAGAGAATACAGATGTCGTTATAGTTAAAAGAAATATAGCTATAACGAGCTTTCGAATTGTGAAAATAGAGTGCTGCATTTTTTTTCTTTAATAGTCGTCACAAACGGTAAAGACTAACAGCACACAGGCATTCTATCTTAAATACCTATTTTGTTTTGAGGAAACTTGATAATTGTATCTAATTTTCCATTTTCATAATATTTCCAAGAGCCGTGTTTACGGTTTGCTTTATACCTTCCCTCTCTAAATATAACACCATCTGCATTGTATAATTTCGTATGACCTTCTAATATATCATTTACATATAGGTACTCTTTTGTAGTAATCCCTTCTTCATTATAATGAATCTCTTTCCCTTCTTTAAGTCCTTTAGCATACATCGTTTCCTGTGCTTTTTTTCCATTCAGAAAATAAACGGTACGAGTTCCTTCTAGCTTATTATTTCTGTACAATTCTCTAGTCATAATAGACTCGCCATTACTATGATAATATAACCACTCTCCTTCTTTAGACCTTTCTATCATTTTACCTTCACTAATCTTACTTCCTGTATTTTTATAAAATTTAACTTCTATAAAATTTTGCCCTGGAATATATTTTTTAATCGCAATAGGTTTACCACCTCTTTTATCATAGAACTTAAAAACACCTTCCTCTTTACCGTGATTAAAAGTACCTGTATATCGTAATTGTTTAGTACCCTCATAAGTCTTAGACCAAGTCCCATGGCGCAAGCCTTGTGCATCTTTTTGATTAATCCCTTGTGCTAGTATGCTAGATGAAGTTAATGCGCTTAGTAATAAAACAATTATATAGAACCTTTTCATGTGTAATGTTATTTTATATCAATATTGCTAATATTGTACCAAAATTTCTACTTTTTTTATTTTTTCAGAAAAAATGATACCCACTAAGAAAAAATTAATGGGCTTCACAAAAATAATATTTATTCTGATAACGGTTCTTTCTACTATTTCTTGTGTGGATGATGATAACGTAAATAGTATTGATATATAATATTCCTAAATAGTAAAGTAACATTGACTTTTTAGGTACTCATAAGAGTACAGTTCGCTACTAGCTATTAATGGCTTTATACATACGTTAAGCAGAGTGGTACTATAATTAAGGTATAGATGTTTTAGAGGTGAAAACCATAACATACACTTAATTCTATTTGAAGAACGGATTCAACTATAAAATATAGGCTGTCTAAATAATATAACCCTTTTAGTTGTCTATCAGACAAGTATGGGTCTTATATAACAAACGAGCCGCTTTATAGAAGCGGCT
>CAZJRA010000196.1:0-3762 GCA_964548335.1 uncultured Flavobacteriaceae bacterium
ACTCCAACCAGCTTCTGCAACCGCTTTTCTTCCTGCAATTATCCCATAAAGTACTGAAGGGTCAAGTCGCTCATACTTAGGGTTTTCCTTTCGTAATTGTTGAACAAGTTCTTTGCCTGAATCGGTAAGAGCCCCTTTGTATGCTTCCAGAGATTCATCCCAAGAAAGTAGCGTGTTTTTTTCTAAATACTGTTTCCATTGTTCTTGAGCTGTAACTCCTAGAGGAGAGATAGAACCAAGACCTGTAATTGCGATAGGTGTTTTCAATTGTATACTGCTGTTTATACAAAAATACGCTTTCGCGAAAGTGTATAAAATTTTATGCTCTATTTTATTTATATAAATTAGTAACAATTTTGTTACTAATGCTCTTCATAAGGGTTTTAACACAATCAATATGGAAGAACAATTTTAAAAAAGATGGTGGAAACGTAATTACAAATAGGCACTCCCTTCGGGTGGTTGTCTTGTTGTAACAATAAAGGAGACACGCGAGCTTAAATATTTAAAGGGCAATGCAAATCAATACTAGTTTGCAAAATTAACGTTGTAGGACAGTTACAGTTAAGAGAGAAGATTTAAAATCTTTCTAATGCTTCTTTTATTAGAGCGTAAACCTTGTCTAGCTGTGCATTTGTTGTAACTAGCGGAGGTAATACATATAGGGTGTTGCCTAAGGGGCGTAAGCAAACTCCGTTATTCATGAAAAACTGATAAAGCTTTTGGCGTAAATTACCGTAGCGTTCCATTTCTGTCTCTAGTTCTAGGGCGAGTATTATTCCTTTTACACGTACATTTTTTGCTTTAGGGTACTCCGATAATGCTTTCGCGAAAGCGTGATGCCTCTCATTAATACGTGCTTTGTGCATTTCCATTTCTGTCGAGAGTAGCAAATCTATACTCGCGCTGGCTGCCGCACAGGCTAAGGGGTTTGCACCATAAGTATGAGCGTGCATAAACCCTTTAGAAACTTCATCGTCGTAAAAAGCATCATATATTTCTTGAGTACAAGTGGTAAGGCTCATGGGTAATAATCCTGCGGTAAGCGCTTTGCTTAAACACATCACATCGGGTAAAACATCTAGTTGTTGTGATGCAAAATGAGTTCCTGTCTTTCCAAAACCTGTCATCACCTCGTCTGCAATTGTAATTATACCGTGTTGTTTGCACAGTTCTAGGATTTGAGTAAGCCCGTCTGCACTATACATTTTCATTCCTGCAGCACCTTGTACAAGGGGTTCGTACACAAAAGCAGCGCAGTCATTTTTATTTATGATTTCTAAAAGTTTTAAAAGCACCTCTTCAAGGTTGTCTTGCTGTGGCGCAGGAATGCGTTCTACGTGAATAAGATGTTCTTGAAAAGGGCCGTTGTAAACTGATAGTCCGCTGGCAGACATAGCTCCAAAGGTGTCTCCGTGAAAACCATCTTCTAACGAAATAAGCACATTGCGGGTTTCTCCTTTGTTATAATGATACTGTAAAGCCATTTTTATAGCCGCTTCTACTGCTGTAGAACCATTATCATTAAAAAACATTTTTGCCTGATTGCTCGGCACTATTTTAAAGAGTTTTTGAGCGAGGTCTGTAGCAGGTTTATGGGTAAAACCTGTAAACATAATTTGGTCTAACTCTTGCATTTGGGTACTTACTTTCTCAGTAATATAAGGATGACAATGCCCGTAAAGAGAAGTGTACCAAGAAGCAATGCCATCTATATACTCCTTACCATCTTCTGCATAAAGGACTGCTCCTTGAGCACGTTTTATAGCAATAGGAGGGGCGCTCGTTTTATGCTGAGTTAGTGGGTGCCAGATATATTGGTTGTCGGTTTGAGAAATGCTCATTAGTTAGGTCTAATTAAGTGTGATGTCTCATTTAAGAGATTAGCAACTATCACAAATTTAAGACATCTTATATAGTAAGCTATGAGATTCTTAATCAAGTTTAGAGCGCTACTAAATTTTCGTGTAAGATAGCTCCATATTCACTCACCACTCGTTTATCAAAATAAGGTTCTTCTTCTATACGACCTAGTATCGTTACATTTGCCATTTTTGTGATAATACGCTCTGTAGTAGGGTGTTCATCACCAGAAAAGAGAATGCCAATGTTAGTAACCCCTTTTTGTTTTAAGGTTTCTATGGTCATTAGGGTATGGTTAATACTACCTAGGTAATGTCTTGAGACTACAATAACCTTATCGTTAGCTTGTATTAGGTCACTAATAGTTTCTGTATCGTTTAAAGGTACAAGTAACCCTCCAGCACCTTCTATAACTAAAGTGTTTTTAGTTTTAGGACGCTTTATCTGAGCTGTTTTTATAGCAACTCCATCTATCTCTGCAGCGGCATGCGGACTCATAGAAGTCTTTAAAGCAAAGGAATTATCATAATATTGCGATATATCATTTATTACTAATTCTTTTACTCTGTCTGTATCACTATGTTCTAACTCTCCAGCTTGTATAGGCTTCCAGTAATCTGCTTGTAATGACTCTGTAACAATAGCAGCAGCTATTGTTTTTCCTACTTCAGTAGAGATACCTGTTATAAAATATGTATTACTCATAGTTATATAGCTATATTACATTTTTAATATAATTTCCCGGACTTTGTGTCGAAATAGAAAAGAAATTTCAACTCGTTAACTCGAGCTCTCTTGTCTAGGTAGTTTATGTGCAAATTAATAAATAAGATTTTTCCTACTCAAGTTCTAACTGCAATATCTCTAATACTTCGTGCAACTGTTCTTTTGTATTGTAACTATGTATACAAAAACGAAGTCTCTCTGAACCTGCGGGAACTGTAGGAGAAAGAATTGGCTTTACATCATATCCTTTTTGCTCTAGTTTTTGCGAAAGCATCTTTACACGTTCTACTCCAGGAATTATAGCGCATTGTATGGCAGACACACTTGCTATAAAGTATGCGTCCATTCCTGTTCTAGGAATATGACTTTTAAAAATATTAATATTCTTTTTAAGTCGCCTCACATTTTCTACCATATGAGAGGTTTTCATCTCATCTAACATAGTATAAAATGTCAAGACTCCAGCTATTGTATGTGGAGGCAAGGCAGTAGTGTAAATGAATGGGCGGGCAAAATTAACGAGATATTCTTTGAGAGATGTACTTCCTAAAATGGCAGCGCCATGCGCCCCACCTGCTTTACCAAAAGTGATTACGCGTGCAAATACTTTTTCCGAAAGCCCGTACAATTGTACTAAACCCTGGCCTTGTGTGCCTAATACGCCTAGTGCGTGTGCTTCATCTACAATAAGTCTAGCGTTGTATTTTTCACAAAGTTGAGATATTGCTACAAGATCTGGAGAATCTCCATCCATAGAAAAAACGGACTCTGTCACCACATATATTTCAGCAACATTCTCAGTATTACTATATTTAAATAGTTGCTGACTTAAATTTGCCAACTCATTATGGGTAAACTTATAGGCTTTAGCATCACTTATTTTTATCCCATCCCTAATACTTGCGTGACTATGCTCATCATATATAATTACATCACCTCGCTGCGGTACAGATTGAAAAAAACCTAAATTTTCTGTATACCCACTATTAAAAACAAGGGCAGATTCACTTTCGTGAAAGCATGATACTAGCTCCTCTAATTTTGTGTCGAGTGCGTGATTTCCTGTAACTAATCTACTTCCTGTAGCGCCCGAAGCACCGTGAGAAACTTCTTTTAAAATTTTTCTGGTTTCTGTTTGTCTTACTCTAGCTCGAGCAGGGTGTTTAACTACAC
>CAZJRA010000197.1:0-3745 GCA_964548335.1 uncultured Flavobacteriaceae bacterium
GTAGAAAAGTGAGTGTCTTTAAACAATCTTTTCGCCTTAAAACGAGATGAAATAAGTGGCATGTATGTGCTAGTTTTTTTAGAAGTCTAATGTATATTTAACCTATTAATTACACAAGCAACACGCCTTTTATGTATTATAAAGAATTTGATGTACGATGGAATGATATAGATGCAAATAGGCATCTAGCAAACTCAGCCTATCTAAATTTTATGTCTCATACCCGTATGGGGTATATGATTGAGAATGGGGTGGGGCATAAAGAAATGGTGCAGTATAATATAGGCCCTGTTGTTTTTGAAGAGCAAGTGTTCTTTTTTAAAGAAATTTTTCAAGGAAAGCCTATACGTGTAAGCTTTGAGTTAGGAGGGGCTAGTAAAGACGGTATGTTTTTTAAGTTTATACATAATTTTTATGATCATAAAGGCAAGAATCTTGCTCGTGGTATCATGAAAGGCGCTTGGATAGACTTAAAAACACGTAAAACCTGTGCATTGCCTAACCCACTAATGCCTATGTTAGACGCGGCTCATAAAACCTCCGACTTTACAATACTTACAAAAGAAGATATGCGGGTTCACGGGCAAGTACCTATTGATTTATCATAAAGCTTTAAATCCAACTAAATGGAAGGTATTATAAATGCCTGGCCGTAGCCTTAAAGCAGTTAATAATTTTTAAATGGTCGATGCTGCTTGTATTCGGTCATTTTTAGTTGGCGTATAAGAGGCTTAAACATAACGTTTGCAAATGTTTTCCTATGACGTACGTAACAATTTAAATTTTCGGGTTGAGCTCCTAAGGTGCTTTTAATCTCTGAAGAGGTTCTTCCTAAATTTACTTTTGTACTCCCTAAATCAAATCCTAGTCTCACATAGTCATTTAAAATACGAGGATAAATAGATAGTTCTTTATTGTAGGCATAATCTATACCTACATAGTGCGCATCTAACACTTCTCCCACCTTAAAAGCAGTGGCAAAGCCTACTATCTTGTTCTCATACCAATAAGTATTAAAATACACCCTATTATGGCTGTTTTCTTCACTAAAAGAAAAGCGTTCTTGTAACAACATATAGGTTTCTACCTGCATTGCTACTGTTTTAAACACTGCTCTGTCTGTAATATTAGAATACAGCTCTTGTAAGCGTTTTATATGTGTTTTAATATCTGCAGCCTCAAAGCGTTTTACTGTGAGTAAGCTGCTTTGCGAGTCTGCCTTATTTATTTTTACACGATACTTAGACCGCAAATTCGCTTTATACGTTTCAAAATCTGGCCATTTAATCTCTAAGCTCATATTAGGTTCCACCTGAAAAACTTGAAACTTATGATTCTGAACTCTGTCTATACTAGGAGAGTGTTCCTTTGTAAAATCTTTTAAGAAAAAGACAGCTGGCTTCTTTTGGCTAGGCAATGCTTTTATCTCTTGCGCAATATGCTCATAAATAACAGCAGCATCTAGCCCTTCTTTAATAAAAATACCATAATTACCACTTAGAAAAAGGTTTCCGAATACAGCAGTCGTTATCTGTTTATTATTTAAATAGGATTGTAAGCTTTGTGGTACTTTGTTTTGTATAGATATTGTTTCGGGAGACTTATCTAGTGTAAGTGATAGCAGCTGTACAATAGCTAAAGCTTGTACTTCTTTGCCTTTGCTAATAACAAGATATTGGTGCTGTATGGACGGATTTCCTTTGGCGAAAGCCTCCAAAAATCTTTTTTCAAAATAAAAAGAATCTTCACATCCTAGTTTCTCAAAAATTGCATCTGGAATTTGCAATACATCTGTAAAATATAGAGTCTCTAACTTAGTCAACGGTGGCTTTGCTTTTTGTACTTAGATATACTCCTATAAATATTAACACGCCTCCTAGTACTCGTATTGTAGTTAAGGTATCTACACCTAACATAATAGCTATAGTAGCGGCTATTAATGGTTGTAAATAAATAAAAGCACCTACGGTAGAGGGTTTGAGTTCTCGTAGTGCAAAAACATTAAGTAAGTATGTAAGATAGGTCGTTCCTATAACTACAAATAGTAAAACGCCTATTACATTGGTTGGTAACTGTGTCCATTGTACCGCCATAAATTCTGGTAAGGCTATGGGTAAATTGGTGAAAATGGCTACTAAAAACAGCCATTTCATTAAGGTGATAGAAGAGTACTTTGCCGTAAGTGGTTTTACTAAGATAAGGTATACCGCATAGGCGGTGGCATTTATAACAAACAAGGTATTTCCTAAAGGGATATTTGGAGCATTTTCTTGGGTTTTTGCACCAAACAAAATAAGTACCAATGCACCTACAAGCCCTAGTGCAATGCCCGACCCTTTTAACTTAGTAATTTTCTCTTTAAGAAAAAAAGCAGATAGTACTAATAAAATAACGGGGGCTAATGTAACGACAACAGCTCCATTTATGGGTGTAGAAAGAGAGAGCCCTTTAAAAAACATAAGCATATTAAGGGTCATCCCAAATGAGGCACACAAAAATATCCTACCCCAATCTTTACGCTCTACTTTTTCATAAGGCAAGAAAAGGCTTGTAATCCAAAACAGGATTGCCGCTCCTAAAACACGTAGTAAGATAAACCCATAAGGGCTTATATAGGTGGGCATAACACCTTTTGCAAGAGAGTGATTTACTGCATAAATAAAACTTGCTCCAAAGGTTGCCAATAGTGCTAAGTGTCGTTTGCTCATCCTTAACGATTAAAAGCAGCTACTGCAGCGGCTATTGTTTTCTTACTATTTCCTACAAAAATAGTATCGTCTTGTAGTATTACAGGACGCTTTAAAAAAGTGTAATGTTCTAAAATTAGATTTTTATAATCTTCTTCTGTAAGTGTTTGCTCATTAAGACCTCGCTTGCGATACAACTGTGCACGTTTGCTAAAAAGTGCCTCGTAACTCCCCGTAATTGCGTGCATTTCTTCTGGTTGTGATGTCGTAATGGCTTGCGATTTTATGTCTTGTAAAACAACATCATCTCCTGGATTAATTTCTCCGATGATGCGCTGGCATGTATTACAAGTAGATAGGTGATATATTTTTTTCAAAATTATAGTGTTTTTATAGGGTCTTATACAAAACTCGGGGTTTTATGCTTTAAAAAGGGTATTTTTAGAAAAAAATCACTTTATGGATTACAGCTTCAATATTTGCAAGAAAAACAGAGAGCAACTCGAAAAGATTTTAAACCGCTTTACTCCCGAGCAGCTTAATCATATTCCTAAAGGGTATAATAATAACATCTTGTGGAATATAGGTCATAGTCTCGCTACTCAGCAATTACTTACATACGGTCTGTCCGGGCTCACACCACACCTCTCTATGGATTTTATAAATGCTTATAAAAAAGGGACAAAGCCAGAGGGTGAGTTAAGCAGTACAGCTATAGAAGAGATGAAAGGGTTATTATACTCATCACTAGAACAGTTAGAAAAAGATTATAAAGCGGGTATTTTTAAGGATTATAAAGAATATACACTAAGTACTACAGGTGGTGTTTTAAGCAAAGTAGAGCACGCTATAGAGTTTAATAATTTTCACGAAGGTTTGCATCTAGGTTGTTGTATTGCACTCGCTAAGTTTATCTAAAGGTTCAAGTAGTCTTCTACTTCTTGCCAAGAGAAATTAAGTTCAAGAGTGCCTTCTGCATAGGCAGCAATCTCGTATCTATTATAAAATAGTCTAATCCCATCTTGATTAAATCCTATATTCTGAGGTAACTCGTATCT
>CAZJRA010000198.1:0-3726 GCA_964548335.1 uncultured Flavobacteriaceae bacterium
GAATAAGCATCGCATCCCCAGACAAGATACCTGTGTTTATATTCCTTTTTTCATGCACCGTTTGCTTTCCTCTACGCAAAGGAGCATCGTCCATAATGTCATCATGAACTAAAGAAAAGTTATGAAAAATCTCTATCGCTAATGCCGCATCTAAAGCCTTTTTGTAATCTGAATCTAAAAGTTCTGCCGCCAGTAAGGTAAGTACAGGTCGCAATCGTTTACCTCCTAATTTTAAGATATAATCTATAGGCTTGTATAAATTTTGAGGCTGTTTAACAGTAGACTTTTCTTCTAGATACTCTATAAAAAGTGAAGAATATTCTGGTATAGAATGCATAGCATATATTTTGGGCACAAAAATAAGATTTCAAAATGGGAATTAAAGCATTACGCTTTCTCTAAAAAAACCTTTGTGTAACAAATGAAAGATTTTTTTGGCTTTAAACAGACTTATTGAAAAATATTTTAAATAAAAAAGGCCTCTGTGTAACGCAGAAGCCTTTTCTCAACTAATTAACCCCTAATCAATTGATAATTAACTTTTCAGTAACGATACCAGCATTACTAATAATGCCTATAAAGTATATCCCCTTTGAGAGCTTATCAAGATTGATTACCGTACTTTGATTAAAATTAGTCAAATCAATCTCCCTAATTAGTTTTCCTGAAACATTAGAAACACTTAATTGATTTAAACGATTATCTCCGGTATAAGAAAGTGTTACCTGCCCGTTAGATGGGTTAGGATACAAACTTATATCCCTAGCACTAAAACTATCTTCCACTCCTAATACTTCTTTCTCTTGAAATACAATTGTAAAACGATCATCTTCAATAGTATTATTCGAGACGAAACTATAATCTTCATCTTTTATATTAACCACCTTATTCAACACATTATCAATAATATATATAGGTGTATTTTCCATATTAACCCCTTCAAACCTATCAATACTAATCGTATACGTCGCCGTTTCCTCTACCACAGAAGAAAAGCCTAACGGTATCTCAATATCACTATTAAAGGGCTCTCTCCCTTGTATGGATAAAAATTCACCTGTATTTAAGGTTGTAAACAGAGATAAAAATGCCCCCAGTCGCTTACTGTCATATCCAGGGTCAAATGCACTTGTTGCCTGTTCTGTAAACCCTATAGCTACTTGAGATTGCGCATCTTCATGAGTAGAAATGGTTAAATTCATCCATAATTTATCTATTGTGGTTGCTGACTCATTGTTTCTAAAACCATCATTATTTCCAACAACACGTAAGCTGTTTGTAAATACAACAGGTGTTCCTGCGCTCATTTCTGCTTGATCTGCCTTAATACCAAACCCTTGTCCAGAAGCCATAAATTGCCCCGGAGCAACTCCCCCATTAACTGCTCCTACACCCATCATTACATTACGCACCGAGATATCATTCATATTAAAATTTTGATTAGAAGGTCCTGGGAAACTTGAAGAAGGCATATTAATATGATCCCAATAATACACTTCATTAACTGCATCATTTGCATTTATAAAATCTACCACATCAATTGCTGAAGCGTAAGGATTCCCTAGAAGGTTGAAATTATTTATTGTCTCTGGACCATTATAATGAATAGGCACATTAATAGTTCCTGAATTAAGCGTTCCAGGATTAGATGCATCTTGAGTATAAGTTAAAGTGTAGGCTTCATTCCCAACTCCAGGCATAGGTTGAGGAAATACTAGTTGCCCAATACCTGCATCGGGAAGAGCTGTGCTTCCTGTTACAGTCAATAGATAATCATTATCGTCATCTAGAAAATTCTCTGCACCTGAAAACTCTGGAAAAGAAGATAAATCAAAAGGTGTAAAATTGCTAGGAATAATACCATACACCCTTCTAGCACTTCCATAAACCCTATCTCTAGCTTCTGCAGAAACAGGACTACTCATAACAACAAAGTTACGGTCATCTATAACAGGGGTCATTTTGGCTACAGAAATAGAGCCATTATTAATAGTAACTGCAGTATCCTGTACTTGAACCAGGCTCCCCGTGTTTTCTATTACTAAATCTCCATTATTTACAAAATCATTTTCTACACTTACAGAGTTCCCATCAGTAATAGTAAGAGTAACACCACTATTTACAGTAAGTTCACAAGCTGTAATACCTGAACCTTGAACCGTCGTATCATAGTTTGCAGAAATCGTAGCTAAAGAAGAAGCTGTTGGAACACCATTAGTCCATCCTGCTCCAGCAAATTCTGTTACATGAAGATCTAACTCTCCGAAAGTAAAAAAGTTATCACCCAAAGGAAAATCTACAACCGCAGAGTAATTACCACTACCATCGTCTGTTAATGTAACTAAAGTGTCATCTCCTGTAAAAGTAGTATCATTACTCATAATTAAAGTAGGCGTATTAGAACTAAAAAAAGATTGAGGAATACTTACTTCTACATTCCCCACTGTTCCAGTCTCTTGGATTGCCCAAGTACGCTGCATACGATCAAGACTACCGCAACTAAGAACTAACGAAGTACTTATTGCTGTAGACGTAGCGTTATTACCCCATACTAAAAAACTACGGTCAGCTCCAAAAGCATTAGTGTTTCCTACATTTGTAGTTGCAATACTCCCTAAACCTATAGTGACAATACCAGCATTACTAGTTTGCACCGAATTAATGGTAGTAGATCTAGATTGTTTTTGATTAAGACCAGAGTCATCATCTCTAGCTATACCTGCTATATTAAAATCATACGCTGCTAACACTCCGCTACTATCATAAACGGTAGTTCCCATAGAGTTTACATAATCTTGCGCTATAGATTGGTCCAACGTAAGTCCATACTTAATAGAAAGGTAAGATTGTATCCTAGCCAAGTCAACATCTCCTATTCTAGATGAATATGAGATTGCTTCCAGCACATCTCCTTGGTAAAACAATCCCCCACCGTGACGTTGCCCAATGGTAAAAGGCCTGTCCTGATGAGCTTCATATTGGCTTAGATTCATGATAGCAAGCGGATCTTGATCTTCACCCCAAACAATATGTTCGGATTGAGTAGACGCTAGATTTTCTCTAACTACTGCCAAAACCGGATCCCCTGAGAGCCCTGTATTAGGCGTAGAGCCACCTACATACTCACCTCCTGCTCCAGCTGTGTTATCTGTAGAGTTAAAAAAGGTACTAGATCCTAAGCCTCCAAAACCACCAACACTACCAAGCGGACCAATACCTATTCCTGCATCTCCCGTTGGATTATCTGGAATATCATATACTAAAATAAGCTCAACATCACCAATCCCTCCTGGTATTCCCAAATTCGCAGTAGGGTTAAACACCATAATAACGGTATTAGCATCCCAAGAATTCTCATTAGTCCTTAAAAAGTCATTAGTCCCATCAAAGTTAATGGCAGGGTTAAAATTGAGAGAATTTTCAATTAAAAGAGGCCGCTCAAAATTTGCTATTCCAGAAATAGAGTTCGTACTCATAGAGGTTTGATTCTCCCAGCTAGATACTCTCGTTATCGGGACACCCCCTATAGCATCAGGAAATGTTGTCGTTCCTGCATCAGCCTTAAGCCAATAATTTAAATCTGTTGTTACTCCTCCAGGAGCCGTTTGTGCTTTTACATGTATTAGTCCTAACACTAATAAAATAATACTTAAGGATAGTTTTTTAGTCATAAATAAGGGCTTAAAGTAAGTTTTTAGTTTAGCGATAAGCATAAATCATTTACAC
>CAZJRA010000199.1:0-3716 GCA_964548335.1 uncultured Flavobacteriaceae bacterium
GTAAAAGGGTTTGTTTATAAATTATATATTACCGTTTTATCCAGTAATTTGGGCGCAAAAATAATACTTTTCTTGTAAAGAAAACGTTAAGTTACCGTTCTGCTTAATTAAGGAGTTTTCAGTTTAAAAAAAATAGAACACTAGCTTAACTCTCAAAGTACTAAGTTGTATCTTGTGGGCTATGAATGTAAATGATATTACTAAGCTTAAAGAACTGCTTAACACAAAAAAGTCTATTGTAATTGTGCCTCATAAAAATCCTGATGGAGATGCTATGGGAAGTACTCTAGCGCTTCATAAATACCTCATAAAGCAAGGACATGATGCTACAGTAATTGCTCCTAATGAGTATCCTCTTTTTTTAAAATGGATGCCAGGTCAAGAAGATGTATTGATATATAATGCTTTCGCGAAAGCAGCCGAAACAAAAATAAACCAGGCAGATATTATTTTTACCTTAGACTTTAATCATTTCTCGAGAACGGGAGAAATGGAAGAAGTATTATCACAAGCTAAAGCATCATTTGTAATGATTGACCACCATCAGTCTCCAGATGATTATGCTATCGTCACATATAGCGACACTTCAATGAGTAGTACTTGCGAAATGGTATATCACTTTTTAGACAAACTAAATGCTTTAGAGAATATAGATGCAGACATGGCAACATGTTTATATACAGGTATCATGACTGATACCGGGTCATTTAGATTTCCTTCTACGACACAAACAACACATACTGTTATTGCTTCACTTATAGAGAAAGGAGCTAAAAACGCAGAGATACACCGTTCTATTTACGATACTAATAGCTATTCAAAATTACAGTTATTGGGTGTTGCCCTTAAAAACCTTAAGGTCTTACCTGAATACAGAACAGCTTACATCACCTTGACACAAGAAGAATTAGACAACCACAAGTTCCAAAAAGGAGATACCGAAGGCTTTGTAAATTACGGGCTGTCGTTAGATGGTATTATTTTTGCAGTAATATTTATAGAAAGCAAAGCAGATTCTATTATTAAAATGTCTCTTCGTTCCAAAGGAGATTTTTCTGTTAATGAATTTGCAAGAGCACATTATAATGGTGGAGGCCATACAAATGCGGCAGGGGGTCGAAGCTTACTCACTATGAAAGAAACAATTGAACAATTTATACATACTTTAGCCCCTTACAAAAGCACTCTCAATATATGAACCGACTATTATTATTATTTATACTCATAGTAACTTTTAGTTCTTGCAAAGAATTAGAAGCTAGAAAACCTTTTACTAAAAGTTCTGGAAGCTACACTAAGCAATCTATTGAGCGTAATAAAGATTTAATATCTCAAGAAGAAAAACAGATTAAGGAATACATACATAAAGACTCTCTTAATACTTATCTCACTTCTAATGATGGCTTTTGGTACACGTACACGAGTAAAGACAGTTTAAACTCAACAATTACTCCTCGGGTAGGTGACTTAGCTCAGTTTACTTATAATTTAAAAGACCTGAAAGGACGTACTTTAATCAGTAAGAAAGAAATTGGGCAAGTAATTACGCAAATAGACCAAAGTAATCAAGAACTAATTTCTGGAATAAGAGATGGACTTAAAATTATGAAAGAAGGAGAATCCGTTATATTTTTGTTTCCATCGCACAAAGGATATGGATATTATGGCCTTGAACAAAAAGTAGCTAGCAATACAATACTTGCATGTGAAATAACTTTACTAAACATCAAACAACAATAGATAAATTTAACTAAAAATGAAAAAGACAACTATGTTATTAATTACAATTTTATGTACTCTTTTATCATGTAATGATAAGTACCCTGATCTAAAAGACGGATTATATGCCGAATTTAAAACAGACAAAGGAATTATGGTTACTGAACTATACTACAAAGATGCACCTGCTACGGTTGCTAACTTTGTTGCTTTAGCAGAAGGTAAACACCCTATGGTAGACAGTGCCTACATAGGTAAGCCTTTTTATAATGGACTTAAGTTTCACCGTATTATAAAAGATTTTATGATACAAGGAGGAGACCCTCTAGGTACTGGAAGCGGAAATCCTGGATATAAATTTCACGATGAACTTACACCTGATAGACGACATGACAAAATAGGAGTCCTTTCTATGGCAAATTCTGGTTATGGTACAAATGGAAGTCAATTTTTTATTACACACAAAGCAACACCTCACTTAGATGGATATGACGCTGCTGGAAATTTAAAAAACTGTTCAAGTAGACGAGTAAGCTGTCATACTGTATGGGGACAACTCGTAATAGGCTTTGATGTATTGGATTCTATAGCTGGAGTATCTATGGATAACCCTCGTGGAGGAAAACCTAAAAAAGATTTATTCATCCAAGAGGTAACAATTATTAGAAAAGGATCTGATGCTCGTAATTTTGATGCACCTAGTGTGTTCACAAATGAACTTAAAAACTTAGAAAAACGTAAGGAAGAAGAAGAGGCTAAACGTGCTAAAGCATTTATTCCTTTTAAAAACCGTTTAGATAGTAAAAGAGCTACAGCAGAGAAATTAGATAGTGGACTAGTTATCAACTGGGATAAAAAAGGAAGTGGTAAAAAGCTAAATGCAGGTGATACTTTTAAACTTAACTACACAGGCTATTCTGTAAATGGAGAATTATTTGACACTAGTCTTGCTGATGTTGCTCAAAGCCAAGGCAAGCTTGATGAGCGTAGAAAAGCAGCTGGGGCATACAAACCTATGGAAGCAAAATACGACCCAAATATGGGGCTAATACCTGGTTTTAAAGAAGCTATGTCTCTAATGAGAACTGGAGATCAAATAACTGTTTTTATTCCGTCACACTTAGGATATGGACCTCAAGGACATCCAGGAGCAGGAATAGCACCTAATGCAGAAATTATATTTGAATTAGAACTTTTAGAAGTAAAATAGACTACAATCTATTTTTTAAAAGATTACTATTTACTGTTAAGCACATAAGAACTTTCTTATGTGCTTATTTTTTTTAAGTTGGAAATAATTATGAAGAACCTACTACTAATATCATTAATCGCGCCTCTTTTTCAAAGCTGTAAAAAGGACATCAACGAACAATCAATTAGCATTGTAGAGAGCTTTCAAAAGGGGAACATTGAAAAAATTAAAGAAGTAGAATTATTACTAAATTACAGAGCTATTAGAAAGTTTAACTATAACAACCCTATTGAAGTCCTAAATAATAAGTGTGTTGTACTTATGAGTTGAACACAGCAAGAAATTAAAAAGGAAATTCTATTATTGAATGACAGTATCCAATCTTACTCAAAATATAAGTCTTAAAAGTAATTATAGAGTTCTATATCTTTATGTAACAACTTTCACTTATTAAGTTTAGTAGAATACTGTTCCTTTTTATTTAACATATAAACTAGCCAGGCAGAATTAACCCTTTTCACAAAAAGACTTATTTATATTTAAACACACGATATATACAATATTGATACTTATAAGATTAGGTGTTGTAATTAGGTAATAATTTTACCAGTTGATATATCAGTAGCAAGATTAGCTTTGTTATATTTTATCATTTCCTTTGATTTTATTGCATAAAAAAAGGTCTAACACATTTCTGTATTAGACCTTAAAAAGGCGGCGACCTACTCTCCCACGATTGTAGTACCATCGGCGCTGGCGGGCTTAACTTCTCTGTTCGGAATGGGAAGAGGTGAGCCCCGTCGCT
>CAZJRA010000200.1:0-3707 GCA_964548335.1 uncultured Flavobacteriaceae bacterium
GGAGGACAAGCTGCTATTGCAGGGAACATCATCGTACGTCAAAGAGGAAACACGCATCACCCAGGTGAAAACGTGTATGGTGGAAAAGATCACACACTACATGCAAAGGTAGATGGTCTTGTAAAGTTCACTAAAAAGAAGGACAACAAATCATATGTTTCTATAGTACCATTTGAAGCATAAGACAAAAGAGTTTCTTTTATCAAAAAGCCCTATCAATATTGATAGGGCTTTTTACATGTTGTTAATTAAGTAAGTTTTGTAGTAATAAAAAAACCTCCGTTAAAAACGAAGGTTTTAATTTTTACATTAACTCTAAAAACATCATCAATGATGCTCTCTCGATACTCTTTGATTACACAGTCTACAATTAGTTAGTTGTAGTCTTATTTCTGTATAATTTTTTATCTATGCAGCTCATCATTGCTTTTGTATCTAAAGGTACTCCTATGAAGTCTTCTATTTTTTGAATATCAAAATCTTTATTTTCAATGAGTTCTTTATAATCCACATATATTAATTCGATGTGTGGCTCCCTATCTTTCCACTTCTCTATGGTTTCCAATTGCTTCTGAAAAGCATTATAAATATTTATAGGAAGGTTGTCAGGATTTTTACCTATCATAATCTGTTGAGATCGTATAATCTCATTCACATCCCTTTTCATAAATATTACCTTATACCTATATTGAGGATCTAAATTCTTTAACAAAGGAGCTACAACCTTAACCCCTTTATTTTGAGCTAAATGTAACCAAGAGTTGTCTTTATGAATACTCATTACTGGCTCATACTCATAATACCCTTTAGGATTAGATACATCTGCTTCCCTTTTATTATCTGAAAGAATATCAACTCCCCCTTTATTAAGCATTTGCATCATTAATGATGTTCCTGATCTAGGCAAACCTGATACAATAGTTATCTGATTTTCTTGAAATTCCTTTTCATTCTTATCTAAAAACTCCAGAGATATATCCAATTTCTTATCTACATTTTCTAAAGCTCTATCTACTCTGTGAAATTCCCTTGGCTTTAATGCCTTTGCTGTTTCATAAGCAATCTTAGCATTCTCTAAATCACCTAACCTTTCTAAAGCCCTTCCAAGCGTATAATGTGCATCAGGATAAAATTTAACTAATTCAATACTAACTAATGCCTCCTCTACAGCCTCTTCAAAATCTTCTAATTCAATTAAAGACTTAGCTAGACCCACATGGAATTTTGCTGTATCAGGCTCAAATTCAATAGCCTTTTCATAAAAGTCTTTTGACATTGAATAGTCTCCTACCTGAAAGTACAACTGAGCCATTCTGAACCAAATCTCAGGATTTCTATTATTAGCCTCATATTTACCTAATATTTCCAAAGCTTCCTTTGGTCTCCCTATAGCAGCTAATATTTCTGTTTCATAAAAGAACAAATTGTACTTTACTTTTGTTTCTGTCTCTCTTATTAATCTTATGTAAGCACTAGCCTTTTTATAATCTGCTAGCTTTAAATTAAGTCTTACAAGATCTAGATAGTAAGGTGTTATATCGAGACCTTTAGCTTCACTTACAAGTTCTTTTAATATTTTTTCTGCTTGATGATAATCTTTTTTACCAACAAGCACCTTTGCAAGATTATGCTTGAGATCACAGTTTGTTTTATGAACTGCATTTTCTATTTTTTCATCTGGTTTATCTACATAACCAAGTTCTATGAGTTGCGCCATAGTCTCTTTATCGTCAAGCGCAGATACATCTGTAGATTTATCTAACTCACCAAAATCCCCCTTAACAGACTCCCAAGAATCTATATACTTTGGTTTTGTAGGAGCTTGATACATATCAGAAATGACTTTACCATCCATATCCTCCCCTATAGGCAACCCAAAATGATTTAATATAGTAGGAGCTATATCTACAAGTCCTAATCCAAAAATTTTCTCATTTTTCTTTATTCCAGGTCCACAAGCCACAAACATTCCGAACTGTCTATGCTCTAAAGCTGGTGCTGCTTGTACATCAGGCATATCGATAATCCTCTTAGCCCCTGACTCATAACCATGATCAGACATTACAATAACTGTTGTATCATCATCTATAAGCTGAAGCTTTCTTTCTAGCATCATATCTTGAAAACGATATGCACTATTAATAGCATCGTTATAAATATCATACTTGTCCTGATCTACCCCATCTAATTTAGGTGGGTGGTATTTCATAAAAGCATGACAGAAGTGATCAATTAAATCATAATAAACAGCTGTAAAATCCCAATCAGTCGTTCTTAATAATTTTGTGACTGCATTATGAACAGACACATTTTCTGCAGTAACTTTAGAAAAAGCTCTCACCCCATTATCCTTTTCCTGATCAATTTTTGCTGCTTTAGGAATCATAGGAAGAACATGCTCCTTTGTAATCTCCCAAGGAAACATTCGTAAATCTTTAAACTCATCTTTTAAATCTGAGGGGTGAATAACCCCTTCATCCATAGGTACCTGTTTATCTGGATTAGAGCTTACTTTCTGAAACTTATTAGAAATAACAACACCATCTATGGGTTCTGCCGGATAACTAGGCCACCATCCCACAAGATTGGATTTTAACTTATTATGATGCAAAATATTCCATAATGCCCTAACTTTCCTTGAATTAGAAGTTACCGGTCTCACCCCTTCCATTTCAGGCAAAACCTCAATAAATCCTAAAACTCCATGCTTATCTGGAGTTTTACCCGTAGCTACAGATGTCCATAACATAGGCGAATAAGGTGGGTTCATAGTACTCAAATTACCATAAACACCTTTATCTATCAAGCTCTTCAATGCAGGCATTTGCCCCTTTGCAATTAGAGGCCCTATAATTTTCCAATCTGCAGCATCCCAACCTATAAGCAATAATTTATTCTTTCCCACAAATTTATAATTTAGAAGGTTTTATATTATTTTCTGTTTTAACTTTTCGCCAAGCTTCAAAAGCAATATCTCCTATTGCAAGCAACCCTAAAGATGATTCTATAGGAATTTTATCTAAAGAAATCACAATTTTATCATTAGTCTTATTCATAATACACTCTGTTTACTTAAATGCTAAATTAACAGAATACCTCATACTATTTAAAAATAATCACGGTTTTTTAACCTCTTTTTTTTCACTTCAATATTCTCATTTTAATTAGTACCTTTGTGCTCTATATCGCTTAGAACAAGCTTTTTTAGCACTGATTTAGAAGAGATTAAATTTATAGAAAACTAGCAACCTTAATTTATCAAATCATGAAAAAAACTACTTCAAAAAAAATACTTAATTACACTGCTATGTCTGCTGCATTACTAGGAGTCTCAAGTGTTTCGGGGCAAATTATCTACACAGATGTAGAACCTGATGAAATTATTAATACTGGAGAAAGTTTAAATATAGACATTAATGATGATGGTATAAATGATTTTAGCGCCCATGTAATACCTGGAAATGCTTCGGGATATGCTGCTCGTTTTATAACGACTCCTGATGTTGACCCTATAGATGGGGCTAATGGTTCTAATGGAAACGGATTTCTTGGAGTAGAAGAAAATGAATACCTATATGCCTCCAACCTTGTTGCTGGAACTGTTATAGAAGAAAGCGATTCTTTTCAAATAAATAATCGTGGAGATTTAAACTTTTCTAGTTGTGCGTATTCTAATAGTCAGTTTTGTGATGGTGTTGTTGATGGCT
>CAZJRA010000201.1:0-3707 GCA_964548335.1 uncultured Flavobacteriaceae bacterium
TTCACGAAAAATAGATTCCTTAAAACAGATTGAGCAAGAACGCAGGAAACCTAAAATATATCCTTTTAACCCAAATTTTATTACAGATTACCGCGGTTATACTTTAGGAATGACGATAGAGGAGATAGACAGACTAAAACGCTTTCGCGAAAGCGATAAATGGGTAAACTCTGTTGCAGACTTTAAGAGAGTGACCCAGGTGTCAGACTCTTTACTTGCAGAGATATCACCTTATTTTAAATTTCCAGACTGGGTGACAAATCCTAAGACTGTAAAGTCTGGTAATGCTAAAAAAAAATGGAAAACGCCTGAAGAGAAAAAGGATTTAAACAAAATCTCTTTTGAAGCCTTAATGCAGCTTGAAGGAATGGAGGCAGAAGCTGCTCATAAGATTATAAAACATCATAAAAAACTAAGAGGATATCTTATAGATAAGCAGATTTATGATGTGTATGGAGTGCCAACAAAGTTTAAAAGAAAAGTGCTTAATCAATATACCGTAAAGACAAAACCGACTATTACTTTGTTAGATGTAAACACTTCAACGGCTTCAGACTTATCTACGGTGCCCTTACTCAATTTTGATCTTGCTAAGGAAATTGTTGATTATCGTATCCTTAGGGAAGGGATAAAGAGTTTGGAAGAACTCAAGGATTTAGAGGGAATGACAGACTATAAATTCGAGAGAATTAGACTATATTTGAAGGTGTGATTTTACCACCTCAATAACACAAGCTATAAGAAATGGACGCTATATATTTTACAGAAGAACATCACTTGTTTCGTGAGAGTTTAAGTGATTTTTTACAGAAAGAAGTCGTTCCGCATATAGAGAAGTGGGAGAAGTCAGGAACAATTGATCGATTTATCTGGAAGAAGTTTGGAGAGATGGGTTTTTTTGGAATTGCTTATCCAGAGAAGTATGGAGGGATGGATCTTGATTTCTTTTATACAGTTATTTTGTTAGAAGAACTTCAGAAGATTAATTCGGGAGGATTTGCAGCAGCCATATGGGCGCATGCTTATTTAGCAATGACACATCTTAAAGCAGAAGGGGATGATCGTATTAAGGAAGAGTATTTAGCGCCTAGTATTACAGGGGATAAAATAGGTTGTTTATGTATTACAGAACCTTTTGGGGGAAGTGATGTAGCAGGAATGAGAACTACTGCAATTAAAAACGGAGACCATTATCTTGTAAATGGTTCTAAGACTTTTATTACAAACGGTGTATATTCCGATTATCTTGTTGTAGCGGCAAAGACCTCTCCAGAGTTAGGAGGTAAGGGAATGAGTATTTTATTGATTGATCGTGATACGCCAGGGGTGTCTGCTACAAAGTTAGATAAGTTAGGGTGGAGAGCATCAGACACTGCAGAAATTGCTTTTGATAATGTAAAAGTACCTGTAGCTAATTTAATGGGTGAAGAGAATAAAGGCTTTGGGTATATAATGCAGCACTTTGCAACAGAACGTCTTATTATGGGAATTAATGCTCATGCAAGAGCTGAGTGGGCTATAGGCTATACACTAGACTATATGAAAGAGCGTACTGCTTTTGGTAAAACAATAGATCGTTTTCAGGCTTTACGTCACAAAATGGCAGAGCGCATGGCAGAGGTAGAGATGTCTAAGGCGTTTAACTATGCAATTGCATATAAATTGGATAAAGGTGAGTATCCTGTAAAGGAGGCAACTATGTCTAAACTTACGTCTACAAAAATTGCAGATGAGGTTATTTATGATTGTCTGCAAATGTTAGGAGGATATGGGTATATGGAAGAGTACCCACTGGCGAGAGCACTACGTGATAGTAGACTAGGTCCTATAGGAGGAGGAACATCAGAAATATTAAGAGAGATTATTGCTAAAATGATTATTGACGGTAAAGAATATAAAGTAAAAACCTGATAGCATTAAAGTAAAATAAAAACAAATAGTGTTGTGTGGTACAGAATTAGATGTATATTTGCAGCCTGAAAACAGATTAAGAATTTAACGAAAGGAGGTCCCATTATGTTAATTATACCAGTAAAAGACGGAGAAAATATAGATAGAGCGCTTAAACGTTTCAAGCGTAAATTTGATCGTACAAAAACGATGCGTAATCTAAGAGAGCGCAAGCAGTTTACTAAGCCTTCTGTAACAAGAAGACGTGAGATTCAAAAAGCATCTTACATTCAAGGTCTAAGAGACCAAGAAAATATCTAGAAATACAATCTGTCCACCTCATAAGAGGTGTCTGGATTAACAGGGAGACTCATACTCTCTCAAGATATATACGTTGTCTTATAAAGTTTATCTTTGTAAGACAACGTTTTTTTTATGCCTTATTTTCTGAGAAGGTATATGTCTATTAAAATTTCTATAAGTATGGATGTATGGGGTTAGTTGCATTTATTGATTATCTAAGACTGGAGAAGAATTATAGTGAGCATACAATTCTTGCTTACGAAAGAGATATTGAAGAGTTTTCTGCTTTCGCGAAAGCAAATTACGAGCAAGATGATTTGTTTGCAATACACTATTCTCAAATACGTAGTTGGATTGTAGAGCTTGTGGAAAGTGGTGTTAGTAATAGGACTATTAACCGGAAAATAGCTTCCCTAAAAGCGTATTATAAGTTTTTGCTAAAAGTAGACGCTATTAAGGTTTCTCCGCTAGTAAAGCACAAAGCCTTAAAAACCCCTGTAAAAGTACAAGTGCCCTTTTCTCAAAGAGAGGTAGAAGATGTGATTGCTAACTTAAAAGCCGAGGATAATTTTGAATCGTTGCGCAATCTCCTTGTTGTGGAGTTATTGTACTCTACAGGAATGCGTAGGGCGGAGCTTATAGGGCTTACTTTAAGTAGTGTAGACTATGAGCAGGGAATAGTTAAAGTTTTGGGTAAGCGTAATAAGGAACGTAATATCCCTTTGTTGCCTAAAGTTCAAAAAACCTTAAATAGGTATTTGGTAATAAGGAATACGATAGCGAGTACTGTGCAGGATGCGCCTTTAATTATTACGGAGAAAGGAATTAAAGTGTATGATGTGCTTGTTTACCGAATTATAAATCACTATTTTAGTAAAGCCTCTAATAAGCTAAAGGTAAGTCCGCATATTGTTAGGCACTCATTTGCTACTCATTTATTGAATGAAGGTGCAGATTTAAATATTGTAAAAGAGTTATTGGGTCATGCAAGTTTGGCTTCTACGCAAGTGTATACTCACAATAGTATTGCGGCGCTTAAAGATGTGTACAGTAATGCGCATCCTAGAAATAAAAAATGACTTATTAGGGTTTGATTTTTGGGTAGAGGGTCTACCTGATTTACGAACTAATTTAAAAGTGTGATTTATGAAAGTAATTGTAGAAACGCCAGGATTTGATGCGGATGCAAAGCTTATAGGTTTTGTAGAAATGAAATTAAATAAGCTAGAACAGTTTTATGATCAAATTGTTCAGGGTGATGTGTTCCTTAAATTGGAGCCAAATAATAAACCAGAAAATAAAATTGTAGAAATTTTATTACGTGTTCCTGGAGATAAATTTATTGTAAAAAAGACTGCGAAGTCTTTTGAAGAGGGGGTTGACGAGTGTACTCAGTCTTTAGAAAGGTCGTTAAAAAAGCATAAAGAGAAAATAAGATCGCATATGTAGTAAAAAAAAATATGCAAAAATTTTTGATAAAGGTTAAAATTGTATACATTTGCAGTCCGTTAGAA
>CAZJRA010000202.1:0-630 GCA_964548335.1 uncultured Flavobacteriaceae bacterium
TCCTTCTAATGATGTGATTTTTGTTGATTGAGATCCTTTGGACATTGCAAAAGTGGCCATACCTAAGGATGTGCCGAATTCTAATAGCTGCTCTGGATTGAGATAAGCAACCAGCCGCTGCAATAATAACATACGCTTTTTAGTAGCGCCCGCATTTTTTGCAATAGCACTAACTTTGCGAGTATTGGATTTAAAAACTCTTGAGCCAGCTCCAAAATCTGTTACTTCAATCGTTTTTTTTGAACTAAATAGACGTTTTCTATAGTCGTGAATTTCTGTTGTATGCTTAGAGCTACGTTTGTTTCTTAAACATTCTTTTGTTAAGGTGTATGCAAAAGGGGAGTGTATCCCATGTAGATAAAAGGTTTTAGGTAGCCATTGTATATATGAGAGTACTTGATGTATCACTTTTTAATGGAGCAAATTGCTTGCTGTTTTTAAGTGTGTCTAAATCTAAATGTGGTGATTTAAATATTATTCTCCTTCTAGCTTAGAAGTTAGTTCAAACCAGCGTTCTTCTTTTTCTTCTATTTTACGTATAATATTTTGTAATTTTTCTGACTCTTGGTTGATTTCCTCATTACTAAGGTCTGGATTTAAAAAAACTTTTTCTTTCTCAGTTTTTTCTTT
>CAZJRA010000202.1:640-3678 GCA_964548335.1 uncultured Flavobacteriaceae bacterium
CTTTCTAGCTTTGCATGTTCTTTTTGCTCTTGATACGAGAGATTACCTGTGTGTTGTTTCTCTTTCCAGTTTTTATTTGAGCTTTGTGTATCTATTACAGATGCTTTGTCTTGTGTTGTTTCACCTGTTGATTGCGAATCTGGTAAGCTCGATTTTGCAAAAGCTTTGTCAACTCCACCCTCGTAGGCTCTGAAATCGCTGTAGTTTCCAGGAAAATCTTCGATTATACCATTGCCTTTAAACACAAAGAGGTGGTCTACAATTTTGTCCATAAAATAACGGTCGTGAGAAACCACAACAAGGCACCCTGGAAAATCTAAAAGAAAACTTTCTAAAACATTAAGTGTAACTACATCTAAGTCATTAGTAGGCTCATCTAGAATGAGAAAATTAGGGTTTTGTATAAAAACAGTACATAAATAAAGGCGTTTGCGTTCTCCACCGCTTAACTTTTCTACATAGTCGTGCTGCTTTTTTCCGTCAAATAAGAAGCGTTCTAATAACTGTCCTGCAGAGATGATACGTCCTTTTTTAAGAGGGATAAAATCTCCGTATTCTTTTATAACGTCTATTACTTTTTGTCCCTTTGTACTAGAAATTCCTTTTTGTGTGTAGTAACCAAACTTTACTGTATCTCCTACAATTACCTTCCCGTTGTCAGGAGGTAATACGCCTGTCATTACATTAAGAAAAGTAGATTTTCCAGTTCCGTTTTTTCCTATAATACCTATGCGTTCTCCTGTTTTAAACACATATTCGAACTTATCCAGAAGTTGAAGGTTATCAAAAGACTTACTAACTTTATGAAATTCTAATATCTTACTTCCTAAGCGCTCCATATTAATTTCAAGTTGTACTTGATGATCATTACGGCGTTTGTGCGCTCTTTCCTTTATTTGGGAAAAGTCGTCTATTCTAGATTTAGATTTTGTCGTACGTGCTTTGGGTTGGCGGCGCATCCATTCTAATTCTTTTTTATAAAGTTGTTTAGCTTTTGCGAGTTCTACCGCGGCGGTTGCCATACGAGCTTCTTTATTTTCTAAGTAATAAGCATAGTTGCCTTTATAATTATAAAGTTCTCCGTCCTCTAACTCTACAATCTCATTACATACATTTTCTAAAAAATAACGATCATGGGTAACCATAAAAAGAGTTAGATTCTCTTTTTTAAAATAAGCTTCTAGCCACTCTATCATTTCTAAGTCAAGATGGTTAGTAGGCTCATCTAAGATGACTAAGTCGGGCTTGCTTAATAATAATACTGCTAGTGCGAGTCTCTTTTTTTGTCCTCCGCTAAGCATGTCTACTTTTCGATTTAAGTCGTCTAGCTTAAGCTTAAAGAGTATTTGCTTGTACTGTGTTTCAAAATCCCAAGCCTGAGCGACATCCATAGCTTCAAAAGCTTTTTGATACGTCTCTTGATCATCCATATTAAGCAATGCTTGCTCATAGAACTGGATTGCTTTTAGTGTAGTATTGTCACTAGCAAAAATAGTTTCTTCTATGGTTAGGTTTGGATCTAGATTAGGCTCTTGAGGAAGGAAAGAAATTGTAATTCCTTTTCTAGATACAACTTGTCCGGTATCAGGTTGGTCAAGCCCAGCTATAATGTGTAGCAAAGAAGTTTTTCCACTCCCATTTTTTGCTACAAACCCTATTTTTTGATCCTTATTAATTCCAAAGGAAATATTTTTAAAGAGGATGCGTTCTCCAAAGGATTTTGCAACATTTTCTACAGAAAGATAATTCAAGAGACTAATTTTTATGCTAAAATACTTATTCCTAATAGATAAGTACAAGAAAAATCTTTTTAAGATATATTAGTATCTAATAAGTAAAAAAGAGCGGTAAAGCCCTTATAATGTTTCATTATTAGTGGTGAAGGCCTATCTTTGTGTAAATTAAGCTATAGCCTCATGAAGTTTTCGGTATTGTCTGTACTGCTCTTGGTTCTTATAAGCACTTGTGCTTGTATTCCTAAAGAACGTATTACTTATTTACAAGAGAATGAGTATGGAGAAAATCAATTAATTACCATACAACAACAACAGCCTCCTTATAGGCTACAGGTTGCTGATGTGTTGAGTATTAGATTAAAAGCCTTAGATCAGGAACTTGTTGATATGTTTAACCCGGTAGGAACGAATGCTTCTTCTAGTACCTCTTTGAATGAAGGATACTACTATGATGGTTTTGCAGTAGATACCCATGGGAATATACGTATTCCTACATTAGGAGAAATAAATGTACTAGGTCGTACCACAGATGAGGTGAGAGAAGTTGTAGAGACTAGGTTATTAGAAGATTATTTTACAGAAAACGCAAATATTTTTGTAACAGTAAAATTAGCAGGAATTAGATATACAATTGCTGGAGAGGTTGCAGATTCTGGAGTGAAAACAGAATTAACTGAGAAATTGTCAGTTTTGGATGCTATTGCAAATGCAGGCGGAGTTCCTATTACAGGAGATCTCACAGATGTTTTGATCGTTAGGCAGTATCCGGGAGGGCAAAAGGTGCATCACATGGATTTGACAAATATCGATATCATGCAATCCCCATATTTTTTTATACAGCCTAACGATTTAGTACTTATCAATCCGCTTCCTCAAAAATCAATAGGAATAGGAACAACAGGCTTAGATAGTGTTAGGACAATACTTACCGTATTTACCTCTTTAGTGAGTGTTTACCTCTTAGCTACACGATTATGATAGAGGAAGATTTTGAAATAGGTAAAGGAGAAGGTTATTTTGATTTTAAGGCATTGCTCTTAAAAATACTACAATTTTGGCCATTGTTTCTTGTTTGTTGGGCAATAGCATTTGGTATTGCTTATTATGTAAATATTCGTAAGGTACCTATTTATCAAATGAGTAACATGATATCTATTAAAGATGATCAAAATCCATTATTTACAAATAATACAAGTCTTGTTTTTAATTGGGGAGGAACTACAGACAAGGTACAAACGAGTATTATCCTTCTCAAATCAAGAACCCATACAGAAAAGGTAGTTTCTTATTTACAATATTATG
>CAZJRA010000203.1:0-3633 GCA_964548335.1 uncultured Flavobacteriaceae bacterium
CCAGCAGGTTTAAGTATTGATCCAACTACAGGAGTTATTGACCCAACTACATCGAACCCGGACACCTATACTATTACCTATGCAACACCAGGGGTTTGTTCGAGCTCAACAAATGTTGTAGTGACCATTATTCCTTTAGAGGATGCTTCATTTAACTACAGTACAATCGCATACTGTATAGATGATACTACTCAAACGCCTTCAATAGCTGTTCCAGGAGGTACATTCTCTGCAACTCCTGCAGGTTTAAGTATTGACCTAGCAACAGGGGTTGTGAACCCAGCAGCTTCGATAGCACAAACTTATACCATTACCTATACAACACCGGGTATGTGTCAGAACTCAAGTGATGTTTCTTTAATGATTAATCCATTACCTACTCCTGCTCTAATTCCAAATGTAGTAGCTTGTGATGAGGATAATGATGGACTAGCTACTTTTGACCTTACTGCAGATGTATCTACAAATATTATTAATGGACAACCGATTGCTCTTACTTTCCACGAAACATTAGCAGCAGCACAAGCAGGAACATCTGCAATTGCGGACCCTGCTAATTATCAAACAGCAGGAGGGTCTCTATGGGTACGTGCAGTAGATACAGACCCAGCGACAACAACGCAGTGTGCTAGTGTAATAGAAATAATCATAGAGGTACTACCTATTCCTGTGGTACCTGCTAACATTCTAGATATCGATATCTGTGATAGTGATGGAAATGGACAAGAAACTGTTAATATTACTGTAAATGAAACAGATATATTTGGAGCGCAAAATCCAGTAGGATTTAATCTTACTTATCACGAAATGCTTGCTAGTGCAACTGCAGTAGTAGGTAGCCCATTAGACACCCCTATTGCATCTCCTACCAGTCATACACTTATAGCAAATCCTCTGACTCCTACAACTATATTTGTACGTCTAGAGAATGTAGCTACAGGATGTACTAATGTAGGACAGTTTAATGTGGTAACAGCTCCACTTCCTGTATTTACACCTCCAGCTTCTACTCTAGAGGTATGTGATACAGAAGGACCAACAGTAGGTACTAGTAATGATGGAATTAGTAGCTTTGACTTAAGTGCTCTTACTCCTGGTATTATTGCAGGAACAAATAACTTAAGGGTTACTTATTTTGAGTCGCAAGCAAATCTTGATGCAGGAATTCCTATCACTACAGTAGATGAGTTTGTAAACACATTTAATCCTCAAACTATATTTATACAAATTGAGGATACTGTAAATGATATATGTGATGCAGAAATAACTATTGATCTTGTAGTAAATGAACTACCTGCTCTACCTCTACCTTTAGATCCAATTATTACTTGTGATGATGATGATGATGGATTTGGAGAGTTTGACTTACAAACATATGCAAATACATTGTCTGCAACTCTTATCGATATTGAGCTTCGTTTCTACGAAACTTTTGATAATGCTCAAATAGATTCTGGACAAGGACAACTGGATATTACGCAGCCTTATAATAATATTGCAGGGGCTACTGAACTATTTATCGTAGCAGAAGGAATTACAACTTCTTGTACGAGTATATTCCCAGTAGACCTAGTAGTATTCCCAGTACCTGAATTACCGCTAGAGCTTCCAAATATTTCTATGTGTGATGAAAATCAAGATGGACAAGAACTATTTGACCTTACTCAAAATGCTTCGGTAATTCTAGGAACACAGAATCCTACAACATTTACCATTACATATCACAACTCACAGGAATCTGCAGAGGATACAACGCCTCTAGACCCTCCATATGCTCCTATCGGAAATCCTGCTACCTATTTAAGTACAGGTACTATGGATAATCCTGAAATCATATGGGTACGACTAGAGAATAGTGATGGTACAGCAAATATGTGTTTTGCAGTTCAAAACTTTGGAGTGATTGTAGAGTCACTTCCAGCTATAAACCCAACAGCGATAGATCTAAACCAATCTCATTGTGATGAGGATGGAGATGAAGTATTTACTTTTGACCTGACAATTAATGAAAACGCTATTACAGGGCAAAACGGTTCTTTAGATGTAAACTATTATGCGTCGCTTGCTGATCTTACTGCTGGAAACCCTATTGCGGATCCTACGGCTTATGATAACATCATAAATCCACAAACCATACAGGTAGTTATAAGCAGTGCATCAGGATGTGAAGCACAAACTGCTTTTGATATTTTTGCACTACCGCTACCTACTCCTAACTTCACTCCTACAGCGCCTGTATTATGTGATGGAGAAGGAAATGGTGATCTAGATAATACAGATGGAATGACTGCCTTTGATTTAACACAAGTGATTGATGAAATTCAAGGAACAGAAAATGTAACTGTAACTATCTTTGAAGACTTAGACCTTGCTAGTGCAGATCCAGTAGACTTTACAAATGCAGTTGCAGATCCTACTAACTTTAACAATACAGTGTCGGATGTACAAACAGTATATGCACGTGTAGATTCTAATGTGCCTGGTAACTTCTGTTTTGTGATTGTTCCTTTTGAGGTGACAGTAATGCCAGTAGCGCAAATCAATCCTGACTTTGATGGAACTCATAGCTTCTGTGAAGCATTTGATGGGGATGATACAATAGGTACTATTGACTTTACTACCCTTGCTGAGGAAATAGGTATTCTAGAAGTGTCTCAAGACCCTACTGACTTTGCTTTTAGCTATCACGCAACATTAGAAAATGCAGAAGCAGGTACACCTATGCTACCTAACTCTTTTGATATAACTGATGGAGAACAGGTATTTATTAGAATAGAAACCATTGCTACTGGATGTGCTAATATTGTAGACATTACAGTAACTGTAGAAAGTCAACCAGAAGTTATAGAAGCAGAGGAGCTTGTTCTATGTGCTGATGATTTAGGTATTAATGTATTCCCTCAACAGGATACAGCTACCTTTAACCTTGCTCAGCAAGATGCACTAATTAGTAATGGAGCTACAGGAGTTTCGGTAATCTACTATACATCCTTAGAAGATGCAGAAAATCAAATAAACCCAATTCCAAACCCAGAACAGTATCAAAACATTACTAACCCACAAACAGTTTGGGCTAATGTGGTAAACGATACTTCTCTATGTGTTTCTGAAGTCGTAGGATTTGATTTATTTGTAGAGCCACTTCCATACACTAACCTTGGAGAAAATCAAGGGGTTTGTGTAGATCCATTTACAGGTCAAGTATTAGAACCGTTTACTATTGATGGGACTGTAGAAACTCCTGTAGCTGGAACAGACTACTCATATCAATGGACAATAGATGGGGTGCCTGTTTCGACAGAGCCAGAAATCACAGTAGACCAAGGAGGAATTTATCAAGTTACAATTACTGCAGAAGGACCATTAGAAACTTGTTCTTATATCGCAGAAGCTCAATATGAAGCGGTAAGTACTCCGATCATTGAAGCTAGTGTCATTGAAGCTTCTTTTAATCTAAACGGTGATTATACCATAGAGGTAACTGTCGTTGAAGACTTTGGTAATACAAACCTAGAGTTTGCGCTAGATGATGGACCGTTCCAATCAAGTACAACCTTTACTAATGTAACGGCAGGAACTCACACAGTATTTGCAAGAGTACAAGGTGTTGAATGTAGCCTTACCAGTACGGAA
>CAZJRA010000204.1:0-3633 GCA_964548335.1 uncultured Flavobacteriaceae bacterium
CTCAAATATTGAAAATATGAATAAAAAAACAACAGTTAGAATTATATGGTATTTGTCTTCTCTGATTATTTTCTTAATCCTTTGGACCATGTTACATTTTACATTTGAAAATTTAGATGCCCCATATAAAGGAATGATTAGTGGTGGAATTTCCGGTTTACTATCACCAAGAATGACGGAATATGAAACTCAATCGGGTAAACAAACCCACCTGAAGTGGATTTTTATGAAAAAAGTAATTACAGTATAAAATCTGAATTAATAAGTAAGAACTTAGCTTTATTTGTAATTATTGCAAGTGTAATTTCAATGATTTTGACAATTAGAGAGAATAAAAAACCAAACAAGAACTAATACTCTAGATAAATAATGAACAACTTGCCTACACCGTTGTAAGTAATGGTTTGTTCGCAAACATTTTCTAAATTAATTGCTTAAATAAAGCATATACAATCACACAGTAATAGATTGGCAAAATATTTAATCAACTACTCAAGTAATTTCCAGAGCCACTTTACTTTAATTCAACAAAAGCCTTTTATGGTATTCAACAAGCCCCTCTATAGGACGTTTGACAATATTGCCTAGTAAGAGTTCTTTCTCTTTAAAAACCTCTGAGAGTTCTTCTTTAAGGTAAAAAGCAATAGACCCTACAAAATGAATAGGAATCTCTCGCGCATCGTTAAATTGTAATACGTGATTTTCAATAAACTCTCTAAGACCTTTTTTAATCAAGTTTTGCATATAGGTCTCTTCTTTATTTTCAACCATAAAGCGAGCAAATGTGGCCAAATATGCATTGGGGTTCGGTTCTTTATAAATATGATGCTTTATCGTCTCAGAATCTAAGTCATATTCATTTTCAAACTTGTGAGCAATTGTAGCTGGCATTTTATGAAACTTATAATCTCTAAGTAAGGCTTTACCATAATAATTTCCGCTAGCATCATCCATTAGGATATAGCCTAATGAGATTATCCTTTGTATGATATTTTTTCCATTAAAATAACTACAATTAGAACCTGTTCCCAAAATACAAACTATAGAAGAAGTCTCCATTGCTGCAGTTGCATATACAGCAGCATAACTATCTCCTTTCACCACAATATCTGAAACCTTAGAAAAAAAGTTTTTAAAAATAGCAGCAATATATACAGATGGCTTTTCTACCCCGCAGCCTGCTCCATAAAAATACAATCGTGTAACATCCTCCCTACTTGCATATAATTCAGAATTCTCTGTTATTCGCTTTACAATAAGCTCCTGAGATAGTATCTGAGGGTTTAAACCTAAGGTTTGAGTTTGAAACAACTGTTTGCCATCCTCACTTAGTGCAATCCAATCGGTCTTAGTAGAACCACTATCTACAACTAATATCATAATACACGATAATTATATAGTCTAAACGATTCTATGATAACGTATTTACCTTTTCTGCTAGGTCTACTAATTTATTAGAGTATCCAAATTCATTATCATACCAAGACACTAGCTTGTAAAAGCTACTATTAAGCTCAATCCCTGCACCTGCATCAAAAATACTAGTACGAACATCACTTACAAAGTCTTGTGACACTACTGCATCTTCGGTATAACCTAAAATACCTGTTAGTTCTTTTTCTGAAGCCTTTTTAAATACTGCTTTTATTTCATCTAAAGAGGTTTTTTTTTCAGTTTTTACAGTGAGGTCAACTACAGATACATTGGCCGTAGGAACTCTAAAAGCCATCCCTGTAAGTTTCCCATCTAATTCAGGAATTACTTTACCAACAGCTATTGCAGCTCCCGTAGTAGTAGGTATAATATTATTTATAGCACTTCTTCCTAAACGATAGTTCTTTTTAGAAGGACCATCTACTGTTAATTGCGTAGAGGTAGCGGCATGTACTGTTGTCATAAGACCTTCTTTTATTCCAAAATTATCTTGAATAATTTTAGCCATTACTGCAAGGCAATTGGTTGTGCAAGAAGCATTAGATACAATCGTATGCTCTTTTGTTAAGCTATCGTCATTCACTCCCATTACAAACATAGGAGCGTCTTTAGAAGGAGCAGAAATTACTACTTTTTTTGCTCCTGCCTCAATGTGAGCATTTGCAGTTTCTACTGTTTTAAAAAAACCTGTACACTCTGCAATCACCTCAGCTCCTGCTTCATCCCATTTCAAATTTTTTGGATCACGTTCTGCAGTTACTCGAATAGACTTACCATCTACCACAAGCTTACCATCTATAACCTCAACAGTTCCATCAAAAGGGCCATGTACAGAGTCATATTTTAATAAGTAAGCAAGATGATTTACATCTAATAAATCATTAATCGCTACTACATCTACATTCTCACGTTTTAAGGTTGCTCTAAAAACAATACGACCTATACGTCCAAAGCCGTTAATACCTAATTTTAAATGTGTCATTTTTTCTTTTATAATTATGTGGTCATAATATCTGACACACGTATTAATTCTTTATTAATCTTTGTATTTCCTTTTATAGCACTGTCTATAGGGCATAAAGTCATTTTATCGTGAATCGTACCCACCATATAATTGCTTTTACCCTCTAGCAGAGATTCTACAGCTTTTACACCCATTCTACTCGCTAGCACCCTATCATAACAGCTAGGAGAACCTCCTCTTTGCATATGCCCTAATACAGAAACACGTGCATCATAACCTTCAAGATGCTCTTCTACATAATCTCTAAGTTCAAAAACACTTTTCCCCATCTTATCGCCTTCTGCAACCACTACAATACTAGAGCATCTGCCACTCTTTTTACTTCTTTTTAAAGACTCTACCAGTCTATCAATACCCATATCTTCTTCTGGTATTAAGATCTCTTCAGCCCCTGCTCCTACTCCTGCATTAAGTGCAATATACCCTACATCTCTCCCCATGACTTCTACAAAGAAAAGGCGGTCATGAGAGTGTGCTGTATCTCGTATCTTATCAATTGCTTCTACAGCCGTATTAAGCGCCGTATCATATCCTAATGTTCTATCTGTACCGTTAATATCATTGTCTATAGTACCTGGAATTCCTATAACTGGAAAATTATATTCTTTATTAAAAACTAAACCTCCTGTAAAAGTACCATCCCCACCTATCAATACAATAGCGTCTATATTGTGTTTTAGTAGCTGATTGTAAGCGGTTTTACGTCCTTCTGAAGTTTTAAAACGCATACTACGAGCACTCTTAAGAAAAGTCCCGCCTTTATTAATGACTCCTCGTACACTTCTTGCACTTAGCTCTACAAAATCACCATCTATTAAACCTTCATACCCTTTATATACTCCTACTGCTTCTAGCTTATGATATGCACAGGTTCTTACGACAGACCGTATAGCTGCATTCATACCAGGAGAGTCTCCTCCTGAGGTTAATACTGCAATTCGTTTTATTTTTTGACTCATAACATCTTTGCTAATGACTAAAAATAGGAAACTTAATGGTATAAATGAATAGATATTAACTGCTTTTTCAAGCTTTTTTAAATAGTATTAAAAAAATACAGTTAAAATGAATCTATTTTGCTTTATCGCTTCGATCTCCTTACGGTAATAAATATCGATTTCTAGAACCTCCCTTACGACAACCAGGAGCAATAAAAAATAAATAAGGTATTAATT
>CAZJRA010000205.1:0-3628 GCA_964548335.1 uncultured Flavobacteriaceae bacterium
TCTTGTACAAGTTGTTGAACTTTTTCTTTCAACATATTGGGCTATAAAAAGAGGGGACTGCTGTCCCCTCTTAATTCCTAAATCTTTCAACGGGTCAAATGTAATACAAATTATCCACTTAGAAAAGAGAAAAACACCATGTTATTTTGTAAATTTAGCACTAGCAACAATTAATTCAACAAACTAAACTAATAATACTTAAACTAAAATGATAAATAAAATACTTGTCCCTACAGACTTTTCAGAACAGGCAGAAAATGCATTACGCGTAGCTGCAGATATTGCTAGAAAGCACAACAGCGAGGTTTACCTCTTACATATGCTTGACCTTCCTTTGCAACTTATAGATGGACCTATGAGTGGATCAAAAAGCGAATTACCAGAGGCGTTGTTTTTTATGAAACTAGCGCGTCAAAAATTTGAAAAAATGATTAACGCCGATTATCTAAAAGGCATTACCGTTCATGACACTATCGAGTTTGATGGTACTTTTGACGGGATTATGGGGTATGCAAAAAAACACAACTCAGATCTTATCGTTATGGGATCTCACGGTACTGATGGATTACACGACATTTTTATAGGGTCTAATACAGAAAAGGTAGTACGTCACTCTGACATTCCTGTAATGGCTATTAAAAAACGTCATACTAATTTTGAGATTAAGAATTTTATCTATGCTTTAGATTTTAAAGCAGAAAACCACAGTGCGTTTAAGCAAGCTATCGCTTTCGCGAAAGCAAATAAAGTAACTTTACATGCCCTATACATAAATACTCCTGGCGATTTTAGAACCACCCAAGAAGTAGAAAACGTAATGAAAACTTTTATAAATGAAGAAAAGGGAGTATTAGAGGACTACACGCTCAACATCTATAATGACACCTCTGTAGAAAGCGGCATCCTAAACTTTGCTGAAACTATTGATTCTGAACTTATAGGTATAGGAACACATGGAAGAAAAGGACTTGCTCAATTTTTTAATAGCTCATTAAGTGAAGACCTAGTAAATCACGCAAAAAGACCTGTAATTACTTTTAAGATATAGGTTTCATTATATGATTCCTAAAAAAATGACACCGCAATTTCGAGATTACGTTTTTGTGGGGATTCAATTTATACTGTTTATTGTCTTCCTTTTAGACATTCGGACTTTAGAAATAAGTATCCCTCTGTGGTTTCGGTACTGCGGTGTATTTCTTATTGCTATTGGGCTTGCCATAATTGGCATTGCATTAATACAATTCAAGACTAAGTTATCTCCTTTCCCTACCCCTAAAGAAGGCAGTACTTTAATTAAAACCGGCATTTTTACTTGGATAAGACATCCTATTTATGCCGGAATCATCTTAGGATTTTTAGGTTTAGGAATCTATTATCAATCACCCTACAAAATCGGAATTACAGCTTTACTCTTTATACTCTTTTACTATAAATCGTCTTACGAAGAACTTCGTTTGGAAACTGTTTTTACCGAATACAAAACTTACAAAACAAAGACTAAAAGATTTTTCCCTTTTATATTTTAAGCCATATTACCTTTAATAACATAAACAGTCACTCTCGGAAATAAAACAAAAAACCACCCTACCAAAATTAAGAACGTAAAACAATGGAACTAAAGATTCCCGACTACTAATAACTAACCAAGAACAACCCTTTCTTACCATCTATATTCATTCAATAGGTAATATTTAGATGATAGGTCATTTATTAAATTTATATTCTATAAGAAGTGCCCTAATAAAGTACTCCTATATTTTGCTATTATTGCAAGACTATTAAATGTAATCCAGCTTCCTAAAAAGCTTTATAGTATGCAAAACATATATATTTACAACACCTAACATACTATAATCTTGTCATTTCTATCATTATTAAGTACCTTGCGAGTCTATTTTAGATTTTAATTAAATACACAATTCTCTAAGGAATCCGTAAAACTCTTAGAAAAACAAAAATTGACCTATGAAAACAACAAATTACTTTTTAGCATTTTTAGCAACAGGCTTACTTTCTATCAGTACGCTTACAGCACAAGTCTTTTTCGAAGATTTTGATGACGAACCTAATCGTTCAGATACATTTACTAGTGAAGGTCAAGAATTTACCCTGATACCTGGCGCTGGAGAGTTTGATGTAGTTGTTCGCAGCGATAATCCAAACAACGGGTGGAATTCTGAAACAGGTCTAATTGATGACTCTTTTATAGACAATACATTTGGATCGGGAAATAGGAATGATGGGGCACGCTTTTCTATTATTACTTCAGATGGAACTCCTATCAACATAAAAAGTTTTTACATGCGTGTAATAACAAGACTTCTTCAAGAGCCTGACCCATACACTATTACAATACGAGGTTTCTTAGGAGGTATAGAAGTATATGAATTTGTTATAGATGACGGTTTTTCTGATGTAAACATATTTGAACCAAACAACGGTTATACATTTATTGATTTTGCAGCAGCAGGAGATCAAGATTATTCTAGAACAGATGTATCCAGGATAGATATTGAAACAACTGGAGATGGAGAGCTTATTAGCCTTGATTCATTTAGTTGGGGACCAGAAAGAGCTTTATCTGTAGATGATGTTTCTCTTAACGAAAATAGCATTAGCATATTCCCAAACCCTGCTTCTAGCACAATCACGGTGTCTGGTATAACAGAAGAGGAAAATTACAAGATATACAATGTCCTTGGAGCGGAAATAGCTAAAGGAACAGTGTCTAATAATGAAGCTATTTCAATTAATAACTTTAGCAATGGTTTATATCTCATTAATTTTGACAATAGAAATTCAATAAAGTTTTTAAAAAAATAAATCTTAACACAAAAACTCAATTACATGAAAACAACAAATTACTTTTTAGCAATTTTAGTAACAGGTTTACTCTCTTACACCAGTCTTACAGCACAAGTAATCGTAGAGCATTTTGAAGGTATAGGAGCGAGTACTCCTGGAAATATTATAGATACATTTACTAGCGGATCTCAAGAATTTGCTATGATACCTGGCGCTGGAGAATTTACCATAAGTGTGCGTGGTGATTTAAACGGATCCGGATGGAATCCAGAAACAGGACTCGTTGATGGTGGTTTTGTAGACAACACATTTGGACAAGGATCATTAGAGAACGGAGCTCATTTTACCTTTATTACTCTAGATGGAACACCTATCTATATACATAGCTTTTTTACCCGTGTACGTACAAGATTCCTAGCGGAACCTGACCCTTACACTATTACAGTACGAGGTTTCTTAGGAGGTATAGAAGTATATGAATTTGTTATAGATGACGGTTTTTCTGATGTAAACATATTTGAACCAAACAACGGTTATACATTTATTGATTTTGCAGCAGCAGGAGATCAAGATTATTCTAGAACAGATGTATCCAGGATAGATATTGAAACAACTGGAGATGGAGAGCTTATTAGCCTTGATTCATTTAGTTGGGGACCAGAAAGAGCTTTATCTGTAGATGATGTTTCTCTTAACGAAAATAGCATTAGCATATTCCCAAACCCTGCTTCTAGCACAATCACGGTGTCTGGTATAACAGAAGAGGAAAATTACAAGATATACAATGTCCTTGGAGCGGAAATAGCTAAAGGAACAGTGT
>CAZJRA010000206.1:0-3626 GCA_964548335.1 uncultured Flavobacteriaceae bacterium
AAGCGCGTGACAAGTAATTTACCATCTACTTTTTCTAGCATAAAGTAAGCATTACTGCCTATTCCCGTAAGCAATTGTGCTTTTTCTGGAACATTTTTAGCAACAATGGTTTGCTTACTAGATTCAGGAACATTTTTATCAAAGTAATTAGTTAAATTTTCGCGTAAAGCGGTAGAGTCATATTCTTTTATCACACCATTCATCACTTGATACACTTGAGAACTAGCACTCTTCTCTACATTACCTACTGTACTTGGCGTAAACTTCTTATTAAATGCAAGATACCTCTTTATAGAGCTATTATCTGTAGCACTTAAAATTGTTTCAGTAACAAAACGCGAACAATTAGAACCTACATTACCAAAAGCCTTGTAAGGCACACTCCCTTGACTCTGCAAGCTCTCTATATAGGAAGCTGCAAGCTCAAAATTAATATCTTCACAAACAGAAGCTACTAACCTTCCTGACCCATGGGTCTTTTCTGGATGAGCAGTCAACCAAAGTAAAAACTCATCTAGATTCTCAAATTTATTATCACTAATAACTGCCTTAAAAGGGATTTCCAACTCTGCATCTGTATTGGCTCCTCGAACCCTTCCATTACCTGTAGGAGTCACATATCTTCCAAAATCATAATAATACGCATTGCCTGTCTCATTTTCTACAAGAACTAATGCGGCGTGCCCTGCTTTTACATGCGTACGTGTTCCAATCCCTAAAAGAGGCAACACCTTACACATAAACTCATCTGACATACGCACAAAAGTGTCTGGAAAAGCAAGTACTATTATTTTTCCCGTATACTTCATGCCGGAATCATTTCAAAATCTATAGTATGTACTTCTTCTTTTTGGAAGTCATTATACTCCATCTTACATACTTCATCTTGTTTCTCTACTTGAGTAACACTCACCGTACCTAACTTACCACGATTCATTCTCAAATCTATATAATCATCACCCTCCCCTGCAGTGGTATGAAAACTAAACAAACTTTGAATACTCCAATCGGTATCGTTAGCAAATTCAGCAAACCATTCACGGCGTTTTGCCTTCATTTCTTCATCATATAAAGTAGAAGAAGACCAAATTTTAGGCTCTTTACCTAAAATCGTAATATGGGCTTTAGTTCCATCCCAGACCAACTCTGTCGCTTTTAAAGTATTGGACCATTCGATTGCTACAATTGTAAAAGGCTCTATCCCACTATAATCAAACTCTTCTATAGCTTGAGAAAGCGCATCTGCCTTAAGTAGTTCTTTAACCACTACTCCTCTGCTCATTTTATAGCCTTCTAACTTCACATGGTTTTCATAACCACCGTTAAGCAAGCAAATCATTCGACTTTTTTCAGAAATCCCTATCCAACTCCCTCCAGCAACTACATCTTTAGGAAAGAGCATTTTAACACCGTTCACGTTATAAAAATTGGGAGCTAAGGTTGTTCTACCATAAGCCTCATCTCGATTAGAAGTAAGAATAAAGTTATTATTACCCTTAGGAATATAAGTTACTGTACACATATATGTTAAAAGTCGTATTTTAAACGTGCAAATTACAAAAAAGTTCTCTAAAAAAATCAATACAACACCACCCATTATAGCAACGACTCATATCCGTTAAAATAGTTATTAAAACCTTTAAAATATAAGCCTCTAAGACACATACAACTCATAAGAAACCCATCTTATTACTGACCTATTTAAAGCCTATTAATTCACCTTTAAGACCTGGCTATTTTTGCATTCAAAAGGCGCAAAATTTCTCCTTCTTACTCTATTCTCTATTCTAAGAATTTTAAAAAATAGCTTAAAAAAAATCGTATCTTCGTCCGACATATTTAAAAAATAAATAAACGCCATGGGAAAAGGTTTTTTTCAAGTTCCAATTGCTGTAAACGAAGATATTAAATCGTATGCGCCAGGTTCACCAGAACGCGCAGCAGTAGCAGCAGCTTATACAGAATTATTTAACGCACACACAGAGGTGCCTATGTACATTAACGGTAAAGAGGTTCGTACGGGCAACACTCGTACTATGTCTCCTCCGCATGACCACAAACATATTGTAGGAGAATACCATCTAGCCGAAAAATCACATATAGACGAAGCCATTGCTGGAGCTCTTGAAGCTAGAACTGCTTGGGCTGAACTCCCTTGGGAGCAACGCGCTGGCATTTTCTTAAAAGCAGCTGAGCTTATCGCAGGACCTTACCGCGCTAGGATTAATGCTGCAACAATGATAGCGCAGTCTAAAACAATACATCAGGCAGAGATTGACGCTTCTTGTGAACTTATAGACTTCTTACGCTTTAACGTACAGTTTATGACTGATATCTATAGTGAGCAACCAGAATCTACTTCTGGAGCTTGGAATAGATTAGAGTATCGCCCATTAGAAGGATTTATTTACGCTATCACTCCTTTTAATTTTACTGCGATTGCAGCTAATTTACCTGCTGCTTGTGCACTTATGGGTAATGTTGTAGTATGGAAGCCTTCTGATAGTCAAATGCTTTCTGCAAAGATTATTCTTGACATTTTTAGAGAAGCAGGAGTACCAGACGGAGTTATACAAGTCGTTCATGGAGATCCAGTAATGATTACAGACACTGTGCTTGCTAGCCCAGACTTTTCTGGATTACACTTTACAGGATCTACTCACGTATTTAAAGATTTATGGAAGAAAATAGGTGAAAATATACACAACTATAAAACGTATCCTCGTATCGTAGGAGAAACAGGAGGTAAAGATTTTATCATGGCACACCCTAGTGCTCCTGCTCAACAAGTAGCTACTGCAATTACACGTGGTGCTTTTGAGTTCCAAGGACAAAAATGTAGTGCTGCGAGTCGTGCTTATGTTCCTGCTTCTCTATGGGAAGACATAAAAGCATCTGTCATTAAAGATGTAAACTCTTTTAAGATGGGATCGCCAGAGGATATGAGTAACTTTATTACTGCTGTAATACATGAAGGTTCTTTTGATAAGCTTGCTAAATATCTTGACCAAGCTAAAAAAGATAAGAACGCAGAGATTATTGTAGGTGGTGGTTATGACAAGTCTAAAGGATATT
Organism: uncultured Flavobacteriaceae bacterium; assembly: GCA_964548335.1. Taxonomy (GTDB): domain Bacteria; phylum Bacteroidota; class Bacteroidia; order Flavobacteriales; family Flavobacteriaceae; genus Dokdonia. The sequence goes on from CAZJRA010000206.1 coordinate 3,076, forward strand.
TTATAGAACCTACTGTAATTGTAACTTCAGACCCTAAGTATACTACTATGTGTACGGAACTTTTTGGCCCTGTAATTACCATTTTTATTTACGAAGATAAAGACTGGAGCAATACTTTAGAGCTTATAGATCAAACTAGTGAGTATGCTCTTACAGGAGCTGTTCTCTCTACAGACCGTTATGCAATACAAGAAGCTACAAAAGCATTGAAAAATGCGGCAGGTAACTTCTACATTAATGACAAACCTACGGGAGCTGTTGTAGGACAACAACCTTTTGGAGGCGCTCGTGCATCTGGAACTAATGATAAAGCAGGATCTCCTTTAAACTTACTTCGTTGGGTAAGCCCGCGTATGATAAAGGAAACTTTTGTAACGCCTGTAGATTACAGATACCCTTTCTTAGGAGAATAGTAATCCACTTGTTATATAGAATACTTAAAAGGCTACCATAATTATGGTAGCCTTTTTGATTATTATCTACTCACTAACCTTAAGTTATATTAAAAACAAAAAGGAATATTGCTTAGGTCTTTAATATTAAGTATTTTT
>CAZJRA010000207.1:0-3613 GCA_964548335.1 uncultured Flavobacteriaceae bacterium
AGTTTTCGCTTTTTGGAGGAGATAGCGAAGCGACAGGAACTCAAGAGGTAATGGTCGCTGCATCTACAAGAGCAAGTATACAAAACACACCTCATTTTTATCAATTTGTTGAGACTCCGCTTTCGCGAAAGCTTTTACTTAAAAACCTCCTTGCACAACCATCAGTCTGTTTTGACACCGAAACAACGGGTCTCGACCCACTTACTGCAGAGCTTGTAGGAATTGCTTTTAGCTGGGAAAAAGGAAAAGGCTTTTATCTTCCGTTTCCAGAAAACCAAAAAGAAGCACAAGAGCTTATAGAAGAAATACGCCCGTTTTTTGAGGCAGACACCATTGAAAAAGTAGGCCAAAATCTAAAATACGACCTTAAAGTATTAGCAAAATATAATCTGAACGTACAAGGAAAACTCTTTGACACGATGCTAGCACACTATCTGATTAACCCAGATATGCGCCATAATATGGATGTCCTAGCAGAAACCTATCTTAACTACACTCCTGTTTGTATTACCGAACTTATTGGCAAAAAAGGAAAGAATCAGCTTTCTATGCGAGAAGTTCCTATAGATAAGCAAACAGAATATGCTGTAGAGGATGCAGATATTACGCGGCAACTTAAAGAACATTTTGAAAAAGAGTTAGAAGAAGCAGGTACTCGTAAGTTATTTGACGAAATAGAAATTCCTTTACTACGTGTACTCGCAGCTATGGAGGTAGAAGGAATTAATCTAAACACCACTTTTTTAAATAGCCTTTCTAGCGCATTAGACGAAGATATCACACGCCTCACCTCTGAGATTTATGAAGCCGCAGGAGAAGAATTTAATATAGGCTCACCTAAACAGTTAGGGGTTGTTTTATTTGAAAAGATGAAACTTGTAGATAAGCCTAAGAAAACAAAAACAGGCCAGTACTCTACTGCAGAAGATGTACTCTCTTTTCTTGCAAAAGACCACGAGATTATTCAGAACATACTAGACTACCGAGGTCTCACGAAACTTAAATCTACCTATGTAGATGCACTCCCTACTCAAGTAGCGGTAGATGGTCGTGTACATACAGACTATATGCAAACCGTAGCAGCTACAGGAAGATTAAGTTCTAACAACCCTAATTTACAGAACATTCCTATTAGAACAGAGCGCGGGCGTGAGGTGCGTAAAGCTTTTGTACCTAGAGATGAAAATCACACCCTTCTTGCTGCCGATTATTCTCAAATAGAATTACGTATTATCGCTGCATTAAGCGAAGAGGAGACAATGATTAAAGCCTTTCAAGATGGTGAAGATATTCACGCTTCTACCGCAGCAAAAGTCTTTAATGTTCCTTTAGAAGAAGTTACGCGTGAGCAACGTAGTAATGCAAAGACCGTAAACTTTGGAATCATATACGGGGTATCCGCTTTTGGCTTAAGTAATCAGACAGATTTAACACGTAGCGAAGCAAAAGAGCTTATAGACACCTATTACAAAACCTATCCAAAGTTGCGAAACTACATGAGCGACCAGGTAGATTTTGCTAGAGAAAACGGTTATGTAAAAACTGTTTTAGACAGGCGTCGTTATCTAAAAAATATAAACTCTGCAAATGCCATCGTACGTGGTGCTGCAGAGCGCAATGCTGTAAACGCTCCTATACAAGGAAGTGCCGCAGATATTATCAAGATAGCCATGATTAATATTTATGAGAAGCTTACAAATAGCGATTATAAAACTAAAATGCTCTTGCAGGTACATGACGAACTCGTTTTTGACGTACCTAATGATGAGCTAGCTGCTATTAAAACCTTAATCAAAACCGAAATGGAAGCGGCTTATAAAACGACTGTTCCTCTGGATGTAGAAGTTGGGCTAGGTCAAAATTGGTTAGAAGCACATTAAACAACACGTATTAAAACAATAGTAAACCACATTATATTATGGAAGGACTTTTTACAATAGACAGCTTATTCACACTCGTTATGCTTGTCTTACTACAAGTAGTTTTAGGTTTTGACAATTTATTATACATTTCGTTAGAATCCAAAAAAGCACCTGAAGACAAACAGAGCTATGTACGTAAACTAGGTGTAGGTCTTGCTATTATATTGCGTATCGTACTGCTATTTGTGCTTATGTCGCTCATACAGTATTTTCAAAATCCTTTTGCTTCCTTACACGACAATGGCGTGATGGAGTTTTCTGTAAACGTACATAGCCTTATTGTATTAGGTGGAGGTATATTTATTATCTACACCGCCATTAAAGAGATATGGCATATGATGCTTATGAAAGAGCACGCTGAAGTAGAATCTTCAAAAGCTTCGGTAGGGAAAGTGATTACGTGGATAGTTATTATGAATCTTGTTTTTTCTTTTGACTCTATTCTTAGCGCAATGGCCCTTACTAGTCATATGGAGTTTAAAGCACAGCTTGTCTTAATGTCTATTGCCATTATTGCAGGAGGAGTATTAATGATTGTACTTGCAGATAAGGTTGCGAACTTTCTTAAGAAAAATAAGATGTACGAGGTTTTAGGACTTTTTATCCTACTTATCGTAGGTATTATGCTACTTTCTGAAGGTGGTCATCTTGCGCACTTAACACTCTTTGGAAACCCTGTAACTCCTATGAGCAAGACTACCTTTTATTTTGTGATTATTGTTCTTGTACTTATTGATATTGTACAAGGAAAGTATCAGAAAAATCTCTTAAAACAACAACAGAGCAACAAGAACCAAGAGCACTAATTTCTTGTATATAAATCTCCAAAAAGTAGCAACATACATCACAAACAATTTTGGGAGAGTTATAAAATAATTATCCTGCATTGTCAAAGCAAATATTTTAATTACATTTGCACCCCTCTTAATTGAGGAAAATCAATGAATATTAACTATTTGACAAAGACTAATGGATACATTAAGTTACAAAACAGTATCTGCTAATAAAGCTACCGCTACAAAAGAGTGGTTATTAGTAGATGCGGACGGCTGGGCATTGGGTCGTCTTTCTAGTGAAGTTGCAAAATTACTTCGTGGAAAACACAAACCTAACTTCACACCTCACGTAGATTGTGGAGACAACGTGGTTGTTATTAATGCTGAGAAAATTAATTTAACAGGAAAAAAGTGGACAGACAAGTCTTACATTCGCCACACTGGATACCCAGGAGGACAACGTAGCCTTACTGCCACAGAGCTTTTTGACAAAGACCCAACACGTCTTGTTGAGAATGCCGTAAAAGGAATGCTTCCTAAAAACAAATTAGGGTCTGCGATATTTCGTAACCTTAAAGTGTATGTTGGAGCAGAACACGGACAAGAAGCACAAAAACCTAAAGTAATTAACCTTAACGAAATCAAATAATGGAGACAATTCACAAAATCGGTCGTCGTAAGACAGCAGTAGCTCGTGTATATCTTTCTGATGGAAAAGGTAACATTACGATTAATAAAAAAGAATTAAACACTTACTTCCCAACTGCATCTTTACAGTACAAAGTAAACCAAGCGCTTGCCCTTACAGGTAACGAAGGAAACTTTGACATTAAAGTAAATGTATACGGAGGAGGAATCACAGGTCAAGCAGAAGCTATTCGTTTAGCAATCTCTAGAGCTTTATGCGAAATTGAT
>CAZJRA010000208.1:0-3607 GCA_964548335.1 uncultured Flavobacteriaceae bacterium
AAGTAGAAAAATAAGAAACTTAGAAGAAGGAGTGCATACGCTAAGCTTTACAGCCTGGGATGTGTATAATAATTCTTCTACAGCAGAGATCCAATTTGTAGTTGTAGGCGAGGGAGACTTAGAATTAGAAAATGTTCTTAATTATCCTAATCCATTTGTTAATTATACAGAGTTTTGGTTTAACCATAACAGACCTTTTGAGCCACTAGACGTTCAAGTGCAAATATTTACTGTGAGTGGAAAAGTAGTTAAAACCATAAATAGAACTATTGTAAATGAAGGATTTTTATCAAGAGATATCACTTGGGATGGGTTAGATGATTTTGGACAAGCGATAGGAAAAGGAGTGTATGTGTATAAGATTACCGTAAGATCTACGTTAACTAATAAGACTGTAGAGAAGTTTGAAAAGCTAGTCATTCTTTAATACAAAAAATATAAAAGGGCTATATTTGTCCAAATAAAAATTTTATGAAAAAGAGTATAATGTTGGGGCTGGGAGTTTTACTTGCTTTTACAAGTAAAATAAGCGCTCAAGATGAGGTGAATACAATTACAACAGCAGTACCGTTTTTAAACATTGCTGGAGATGCTAGAGCATCAGGTTTAGGGGAGCAAGGAGTTGCTACTAGTGCAGATGTATATGCAGTACAATGGAATCCTGCAAAGCTTGCTTTTTTAGATAGGAAGGTTAATATAGGGGTTGTTTATACGCCTTATTTGAGTCAATTGGTTAATGATATAGGGATTGGGAATCTTGCATATGCTAATAGACTTAATGAAAGAAGTGCTTTTGGAGCGAGTTTACGCTACTTTGGTTTAGGTACAATTACAACTACAACAGGGCCTAATGATCCAGGAGTAGATGTTCAACCTAATGAATTTATATTAGATGCAACGTATGCCTTAAAACTAGATGATAGATTTTCTATGGCAGTATCTGGACGTTTTTTACGCAGTGATTTGAGAATACAAGGTTTTGATCAAGATGCTTCTGCTGCTAGCTCTTTTGGGGTAGATATTTCTGGATATTACCAGTCAGAAGAAATCGCATATACAGATTTTGATGGACGCTGGAGAGGAGGCTTTAATGTTTCTAATATAGGGCCTAAGGTTAATTATGATGATTCTGGTCAAGAAGATTTTATTCCAACTAATTTAAAATTGGGAGGAGGATTTGATTTTATTTTAGACGGATATAACAAAGTGTTTGTAGGTCTTGAGTTTAATAAATTATTAGTGCCAACCCCTAATGACTCTAATGGCGACGGGATAGATGATTCTGATGAAGAATCTTTCTTTTCAGGGATATTTAGCTCTTTTAGCGATGCTCCAGATGGCTTTAGTGAAGAAATTAGAGAGGTTACCTGGTCATTAGCTACAGAGTATGTGTATGACGATGTTTTTTCATTACGATTAGGGTATTTTAATGAGAGTGATATTAAAGGAGCGCGTAAGTTTGCTACTTTAGGAGCAGGATTTGAGTATTCTTCTATCGATATTGATCTATCTTATTTATTCTCTACAGGTTCGGTAGTAAGTCCTCTTGAAAATACATTAAGATTCGGTCTTACATTTAAATTAGGAGATGAATATGATGATTACTAAGATTCTCTAACCTATATGTTATAAAAAAATCGCTCTTAGAAGCGATTTTTTTATGGATATAAGATAAGGAGTAAAGAGGGTTTAGGCTCTCGTTATTATTTCTTGTACTATCTCAATACTATTTTTTTTATAATCTCACGTCCTAAAGATTCATTTAATCGCGCTAGAATTTGGTCTTTACCGTAACTCAATTCTTCTCTAAAAACAGAAGAGCTTAAATTAATAAAAAGGGTCTCTCTGTCAAATCTAATAGAAGTGGTATAGCTTTTAAAAGCAGGGTTAAGTTCAAACCAAGCGGCTTGGACATCAACCTTATCAATACCTTTTTGTAGTTTGTTTTCGCCTACAAATTCACCTAAAGCATCGCTTAAAGAAATAGGATCTGTTTTTCTTGCCATCTTAATTTATAGATAAGGGTTCGTACCTTCTGTAAACGTAAGTAAAATTATCTGCATTGCGAAGAGTCAACTCTTCTTTTGAAATAGTTATAATCTCTTCCTGCCATGTGTCGTAAGGAGTGCTATATTGAAGAAAGACAGTATTTCCTTCTGTAGTGATGTTAATATTTTCACTAGAGTTTGTTGTTGTAAAATTACCTTTAATATCAGGCTGCACTTTTTTTCTAATCCCTTTTCCTTGGGCATTTACTTCAAAAAAATCAACATTCTGACTAATACTATACTCTTTAGAAGAACCGTAGTTGTTTTCTATTTTTGCAATTTCCCAATAGCCATTAATAAGTGTTATTTGTTCTTCGGGAGATTTAGAACAGCTAGTAAGAAGTGTTCCTATAAATAGAATGATAAGAGTTAAACGTTGCGTCATAGATACAGAAAATAGGGGTGTAAAAATAAGATATGAAAATCTATTCCAGATGAAATAACTCATAAGTCTGTCTAATTTCTTTTATGATCCCTTCTGTGCGTTCTGGGTGTGTGTCACTTATAAAAATTTGACCAAAATGCGTTGTGTTTACCAGCGTGATAATATGTGCTACTCGTTGTTCATCTAATTTATCAAAAATATCATCTAAGAGTAGGATAGGAGTGACCTTATTCTCTGCTTTTATAAAATCAAATTGCGCAAGCTTAAGAGCAATTAAAAATGATTTTTGCTGTCCTTGAGAGCCAAACTTTTTTACAGGATGCCCACTAATCTCAAACTGCAAATCATCTTTGTGTATTCCTGCGCTGCTGTATTGTAGCATTCTATCCTTACCCAAAGCATTTGTAAGGAGATGTTCGAGAGGAGTATCACTTAGCTTACTAGCATACAGCAAAGAAACCTCTTCTGTTCCACCACTTATGGCTTTGTATCGCTCTTGAAAAATGGGGTCAAATTTGGCTATAAACGCACTGCGCTTTTCAAAAATAGGAGTTCCGTATTGACACAATTGCTCATTGTAAATTTTTAAAGTGTCTGGATCAAAAGTGTTATTTGCAGCAAAGTATTTTAGCAATGCATTACGCTGACTTAAAACTTGTGAATATGCTAATAGGTCTGATAAATATCCTTTGTCACTTTGTGAGATGACACCATCTAAAAATTTACGTCTAGTATCACTGCCAGAAATAATAAGATCTCTATCTGCGGGAGAAATAATCACAAGTGGTAATAACCCTATATGATCTGCAAAACGCTCATACAATTTACCATTGCGTTTAATGACTTTTTTTTGCCCTTTTTTTGCACTTATAATTACTTTTTCTTCTCTGTTTTCCTTTTCATAGTGCCCATCCACCACAAAAAAATCGGTGCCATGATGAATGTTTTGACTCGTAATAGGATTAAAGTAACTCTTCCCAAAACTTAGGTGATAAATAGCGTCTAATACGTTTGTTTTGCCAACCCCATTATTCCCTACAAAACAATTTATTTTTGGGTCAAAATCAAACGATTTAGACACAAAATTTTTGTAATTAACAAGAGAGATTGATTTTAAAATCATAAGGGAGTGTTGAGAATACGCTTTCGCGAAAGCATAACAAGGCTCATTATC
>CAZJRA010000209.1:0-3583 GCA_964548335.1 uncultured Flavobacteriaceae bacterium
CATATACATTTTCGACACTTATATAATTCTTATAAAGAATTCTAGATAGATTCCCATTGACTAATAAATCAATTTTGCAATTTGGAAATTCAGCTTCTACAACTTGAATTATTGGAGAGATTAATAACTGATTTCCAAGTCTATGATTAGGTCTAGATATTAATACTCTTTTAATATCCTTTTTATCAATCTTTGATAAATCAGATATGTTTTTTGAATTTTTAAAACTAGAAGTTAACATTTTAAAACCTCTTGTTTTATAAGGGTTTATTTTTTTTCTTAAATAATCGTTCACTTCAACATGTCTTTACAACTAATAAATATCTCAAACTACCTACTCTGGATATTCTACCCTAAGGTGGTACATATTATTAAGTTTTTTCTTTAGTACTTTTTTAATCTTTTGGATTTCTTTAAAGGTGATATCTGCATTGAGATATTGTCCTTCGTCCATTTGTCTTTTGATAATTTTTTCTACAAAAGAATCTATAAGTGTAGAGGTAGGTGTTTTTAAGCTCTTACTTGCTGCTTCTACACTATCTGCCATCATTAAAATAGCAGTTTCCTTACTAAAAGGTAAAGGTCCAGGGTATTGAAAATCAGTAATAGATGCATCTGCATGTACCTCTTGTTCATTCACATAAAAATAGAGCACCGTACTTGTCCCATGATGAGTACGTATAAAATCTATCACACGGTCTGGAAGTTTGTACTTACGCGCAATCTCTATACCTTGTATCACGTGGTCTATAATAATACGTACACTCTCCTTAGGGGATAAATCATCGTGGCTATTAATTCCAGTTGCTTGATTTTCGGTAAAATCTGTAGGGTTATTAATTTTTCCAATATCGTGATACAAGGCTCCTACCCTTACAAGCATTGCATTTGCGCCTATTTCATTTGCCGCTGCTTCACTTAAGTTTGCGACATTTAAACTGTGATGAAAAGTTCCTGGTGCTTCGTCTGCAAGACGTTTTAACAGCGTAGAGTTTGTATCAGAAAGCTCCAGTAAAGAAACATCACTTACAAGTCCAAAAATCTTCTCATATATATAGATAAGAGGTTGCACAAACAAAGTTGCCAAACCTGTAAATATAAAAAGTACAAAAACTTCCCATTCTAATGAATCTAGACCTCCTTGATGAATTATGGTAAACGCAAAATAAGCTACTAGATAAATAAGTGTTATCTGCCCTACAGATATAAATAAGTTTGCACGTTTATAGAGCTCTGGTACGCTCAATATAGTTACGATACCTGCTATTACCTGTAAAAAGAAATACTCAAAGCTATCGGGTACAATAAATCCAAGTAACAAAATCGTAATCACGTGGGTAAATAAACCTAATCTAGCATCAAAAAAGGCTTTAATAATAAGAGGTAAAATACAAAGGGGGACTACATAAACAAAGTCTGGTTTAAACTTTACAACTGCCGTTGTAAGTAATACCATTACCAAAATATTAAAAAAGACAAACGTAACCTTTGTATGGTTTTGGTACACCTCTACCCTATAGGTTTTTATAAATAACATAAGCATTACTAAAGCTAGTAATACGAGTAGTATGTAACCAAATACTATCCAATTGTATCGAGAGTCGCTAAAGTTTTGGGATTCATATTTCGCTTTAAGCGAAACCATCTTTTGATACACTTCGCCATCTACAAGTTCTCCTCTTGTTATAATACGACTCCCTTTTGTGACAATCCCACGGGTATCAGATATTTGAGACAACTCTTCGTCTAGCGCTTTTTGTGTAAGTGTCGCGTTAAATGAAGTATTGGCAGTAATGGTTTCATAAAACAATTGTAATAATCGTGAACTACTCTTAGAAAATCCACCTTGCTGTATTTCGTTCTCTAAAAAAGAGATGACCTCTTGTGAGGTTTTGAGTTTCCCAAAGGAAGTTTGCGATACATTTGTTCCTTCTTTTAAATAGACTAATTTACTAGAGGAATATGGTAGTCTTGAAGTGACAATTCCATCTTTAAATACTTTTTTTAATAAGTTTTTTCCGTAAAAAGAAACGTCCCTTAACTCCCTTGCGTTAAAAATAGAATCTGGAAAAGTGATTATCGCTTCCGCATCCCATTTTCTAATTGCGGTGCTTAGTTTTTGCTTATTGTAATCAAAATACAAAACACTCTGCTCTTCTACCGCCTTATGTTCTTTATCTAAGGTTGACTGGCTTTTTAAAATAGCAAAGTCATCGTCTGCATAAAGATTCTCATAAGACCAAGGGAAGCCTTTTTGAAAATTGTATTGAAATTTTCCGCTCTTAGGAAAAAAGTAAACAATAAGCGCTGTACTCACAGCTATGAGCAACAGTTTATATATTAAATCTTGATGTTTGTAAAACGAATCTTTAAAAGATGACATATCGAGTATCTTATTCACGAATGTACTAATAATTGTTGATTAATTTTTAAGATACTCTCTTATAACTCTCATTTATAATAAGGCAAATTTTGTACATTCGTGTCCAATAAAATAGACTATTAATATACTTAGAAATTATGAGCAAAAACGTCGCTATTGTAGCCGCAGCAAGAACTCCTATAGGGAGCTTCTTAGGGGCTTTATCATCTATATCTGCCACTAAACTAGGAAGTATCGCTATAAAAGGTGCTTTAGAAAAAATTAATCTAGACCCGTCACTTGTTCAAGAAGTGCTTATGGGTAATGTAGTTCAAGCTGGTGTAGGACAAGCTCCTGCTAGACAAGCTTCCATAGGTGCGGGTATACCTGACACAGTACCTTGTACTACGGTAAACAAAGTTTGTGCTTCGGGAATGAAAGCAGTGATGCAAGCGGCGCAATCTATTATGCTAGGAGATAACGATATTGTTGTTGCTGGTGGAATGGAAAATATGAGTAAAATCCCTCATTATATGCACTTAAGAAACGGTCATAAGTTTGGACCTCAGTCTATGATAGATGGGATGCAAAAAGATGGCTTAACAGATGCGTATGATGGTAATGCAATGGGAGTATGCGCAGATGCCTGTGCAACAGAATATAAATTTTCTAGAGAAGAACAAGATGCCTTTGCGATAGAGTCTTACACGCGTAGTGCAGCTGCTTGGGAAGCAGGAAAATTTAATGATGAAGTGGTTCCTGTAGCCGTACCACAAAGACGTGGTGACGATGTAATTGTATCTAAAGACGAAGAGTATGGTAATGTACGTATGGAAAAAATACCTACGTTACGCCCTGCATTTAGTAAAGATGGTACTGTAACAGCAGCTAATGCATCTACTATTAATGATGGAGCTGGCGCTGTGGTACTAATGAGCGAAGAAAAAGCAGCCGAACTAGGGCTTACCCCTCTTTGTATCATAAAAGGATTTGCAGATGCTGCACAAGAGCCGGAATGGCTTACAACTGCGCCATCTAAAGCTTTACCTAAAGCATTAGCAAAGGCTGGAGTTGCTCAAGATGAGATAGACTTTTTTGAGTTTAATGAAGCTTTCTCTATCGTAGGACTTGCTAATATGAAATTATTAGGGCTTTCGTCAGAAAATGTAAATGTAAACGGTGGGGCTGTTTCATTAGGACACCCACTAGGATGTAGTGGTG
>CAZJRA010000210.1:0-3535 GCA_964548335.1 uncultured Flavobacteriaceae bacterium
TGCCTAAGTTTTCTATAGTCATATCTGTTTATAACAAAGGTGATTTTATCAAAAATACCTTAGAAAGCGTCTTTAATCAGTCTATAACAGATTATGAAGTAATTATTATAAACGATGCTTCCACAGACCATAGTGAAGACGTCATACGATCTATTAATAACGACAAAATCACATACCACTCCTTTTCTAAAAATAAAGGTGCTGCTGCTGCAAGAAACAAAGGAATCGAACTTGCTACAAATCCTTATATAGCATTTTTAGATGGTGATGATATTTGGGATGCCAATTACCTCAGAGAGATTAAAACGCTTATCAATACATTCCCAAATCACAAAGTATTTGCTACCGCTATAACTATACAAGAACACGATGGTTTTAGAGAATCTCGATACACTTTTTCTAACCCAAAAAATTCTCAATACCTTTCTTTAAATTACTTTGAAGCGAGCTTAAAAAATACCATTCTCACAAGTAGTTCGACTGTTATAGAAAAAAGTGTTTTTAATGATATTGGAGTTTATGACACAACCATTAAAAGCGGTCAGGATACTGATTTATGGATACGTTTAGGTATGAAGTACTCCATCGCCTTTAGTACGACACCTCACGCTACATATTTATTTGCTCCTGTTAGTTTATACAAAAGCATTAAATCAGTTAATGACAGACCTAATTTTGTTGCCTATGAAAATACTGAAAAAGAAAACAAAGCCCTCAAAAAATTCTTAGATCTCAATAGGTTTTCTCTTTCTATAAGAGCAAAGCTTTGGAAAGAGCCTAAAGAAGCTCAGTTTTTTATAGATCGCATAGACCCCACTAATTTATCAAAGAAGCAGCAATTCTTATTACACTTGCCCGCTTCCCTAATTAGGACGTTATTTTTTATAAAAAGAGTATTAGAAAAACTAGGAATACGATTAAGCGTTATCTAAAGCCTTAAATGTATCGTAATCGCGTATATAATCCGTTTCATTAAACGTCTGTGATGCTAGCACTAAACACACTGCTCCTGAAGAAAAGTTCTCTAACTCCCTCCACATATTTATAGGTATTAATAACCCTTTGGTTGGATCATTAAGCATTACTCGTTGTTTCTCTTTACCATTATCAAGAACTACTTCAAAACTACCACTTACCGCTATAAGAAATTCTACACATTCTTTATGAGCATGCCCTCCTCGATAAGCACCGCTAGGAACATCAAAAAGATAGTACGTGCGCTTCACATCGTAAGGAATTAAATCTCTCTCAATGACTGCTAGATTACCTCTAGGGTCTTTTATTTTAGGAATCTCTATAAGTTGTGCTATATCGCTCATAAGTTATTTAAATAATGTGTCCACGCTTTACCTATTTCCTCCATAGATAAGTGAGAGACACTTTCTTTTGTATTTAATTTACAACGTTCATATAACGTCTCATCTATTGTAAAAATATGTATAGCATCGGCCAGTGCTTCCACATTATAATTTTCTACTAACAGACCGTTTTGTTTATTTTTTACAACTTCACTTGGACCACTCTTGCAATCTACAGAAATAACGGGAGTCCCTACAGATAATGCTTCGATTAAAACTCTAGGAAAGCCTTCATAATGGCTTGTTAAAATAAGGGCTCTCGCTCCTGCCATTTTAGAGTAAATATCTCTATCAAAAGGCTCAAAAAAAACACTTTTCTCTAACCTTAACTGTTTTACTTTTTCTTGAAATTTAGATAAATCTGGACCATCACCACAAATTTTAAGTGTATATTTTTTGTGAGAAACGGTTGCTTTAGCGAAAGCGTCTATAAGCAAACTTACATTTTTCACCTTATCAAAGAGTCTACCAGCAAACATAAAGTAAGACCCATCTGTTATGTTCTCTACATTTACCTCAGAAACAGGATTATAAATAGTAACCGCTTTTTCTGTATTAAAAGTAGTATTTATAGTATGCGAAATTTCCTTAGAAACACCAATAACCCCAGCAGATTTACGAATCATTTGCCTAGAAATAATTGCATTTTTTGGAAAATAATTATCTAGTTTAAAACTTCGAGCAACATATATAACTCGCTCATTTTTATACAAATAATTAAGATAGTATTGCTCTTTATATTTATTACGCCTATTCCTATTATCTATAATAAAATCAAATTTTTCTTGAGAAAGATATTTCTTAAATTTTGAAAATCTACGTACTCGCTTTACAAAAGAGTCAGAAGTTGTTTTATACTTACCTAAGTTAAAAAGCGTTCCAGAATACTCATAATCAATCGCATCAGTAAGTACTATGAGATGTACATCAAATCCATTTTTAGACAACATTTGAGATAACATTGCCGTAGATCGCTCTGCACCTCCTCCTGCCAAAGAAATACTAACTAACGCAATTTTTTTATGAGTATCTTTAGACACTAGAATAGTCTTATTTTTAATTCTTCAAATATAGTAAATGCGCATCTTACTCGTAGGCGAATATAGCCGTCTTCATAATTCTCTTAAAGAAGGGTTACAAACCTTAGGTCATAAAGTGACTTTAGTAGGCTCTGGAGATGCTTTTAAAAACTATCCTGTAGACATTTTATTAGAAAGAGGCTTTGAGAAAGGGTGGCGTAAAAAACTTAAAGTAGGAATCTACAAATTAACTCAGATAGACATCTCTGCAATTGCCTTACGGCGAAAGTTTAATACCTTAAAACCCAAACTTAAAAACTACGATGTTGTACAGCTTATTAATGAAAGTAGCTTTAAAACAACTCCAAAATTAGAATTAGAAATAGTACAATACCTTAAGAACAATAATGACAAACTCTTTTTGCTCTCTTGCGGGACGGACACTAAGAGTGTTTCCTATACTAAAACAGGAAAATTACCTTACTCTATACTCACTCCTTTAGAACAAAGAAAGGGTAAAAAAGAGCAATACGCATATGCCTTAAAATACATAACACCCCCTTACATAGACTTACACCACAAACTACATAAGCTAGTAGATGGCATTATTGCTACAGATCTAGATTATCACTTACCTTATAAAGGAAGTAAAAAATATCTAGGGCTTATTCCTAATCCTGTGAACAAAGAAGATATACAATATGAACCCTTAATTTTTGATACTAAAATCATCATTTTCCAAGGAATTAACAGAGGCAATTATTATCCAAAAGGTCAAGATATTTTTTCTAAAGCCTTAGAGATTGTAAGATTACAAGCCTCCCATAAAGTACATATTATAAGTACTCAAAATCTTCCTTATAAGGAGTATATGAAAACTTACGCAAGTTGTCATATTTTACTAGACCAGGTATATTCTTTAGATCAAGGGTATAATGCTTTAGAAGCAATGGCACGTGGAAAAGTGGTATTTACAGGCGCAGGAAAACATTTTATACAACAATACCAACTTTCCGAAACAGTTGCAATAGACGCTGTTCCCGATGCTCAAAAAATAGCAGATGAGCTTCTAGAATTAGTCAACAACCCAGAAAAATTACTACAGATCTCTAAAAATGCACGAGAGTTTATTGAAAAGCATCACGATTATAAAAAAGT
>CAZJRA010000211.1:0-3513 GCA_964548335.1 uncultured Flavobacteriaceae bacterium
GTTCCAGAAAAGGCACAATTGCTTACGGGAATAGGTAGTAATGCTTACTTTATGCTAGAAAAAGTAGAGGGTAAGTTACTTGTCACGCGCTTTGCCGAAAATGGAGAACAGGATTTTCAAGGAATAGCTCTATTACCCGAAGGGTTTACTATAGAGGATTCATATAAATTTGTGCACGATAGCAATTGTCTTTATTGTACATTAGAACAGAGTGGGGTAACGTATCGTCTTGAGTTATCTAGAAAAATAGACGTTAATTCAGTGCAAAAGGTGCGCTCAGCTTAAAAGTGGGTACTTTTACTTTAAATCTTTTTGTAGTAGTAAAGTTTACCATTCTATAAAAACCAGACATAGATCCAAAAGGAGAAGTAAGTAAACATCCAGATGTGTACATGTGACTTTCCCCAGGTTTTAACACAGGTTTTTTTCCAATAACACCTTCTCCATCTACTGTTTCAGTAAGATTAAGAGAGTTTTTTATTTTCCAATGCCGCTCCATGAGCTGTACAGAGTCTTTGCTTTGGTTTTCTATCTTAATTTTATAACTATAGGCAAAGTGTATTTTATAATTTTTATAAAACGTCCCTTCAAAGGTAGTCTCTACCGAAATCTTGATACCTCTAGTTACTTTTTGAACCATCTTTCTTTATTAATAAAAACAGCGTTACTGTGAGCTTTATCAGGTTTACAATAACTCTAAACCTAAAAACAGTATATAAAAATACAATTTATATTGATTCATTAACGTAATTTAAGACGTAAAATAGCTAAGTATCTTACAATTGTTATAATAAAGATTTCTATTAGTTACCTAATAGGAGTCAGTTTGTAAATACGCTCTTTTGGATTTCTAACTTAATTAGTAATATTAGTAGAATTTGTATTTCCTACACCTAGGAGTTGATCAAAACGCCCTCCAGGTTTTCTGTAATAAGCTAGTATTTGATACGCATTTTCGGTTTCCCAATAATTACCTCCTATTGCATTTTTATGATCTATGGAGTCATCTTCGTTTACTAAGGCGAACTTGTAGTTGTAAAATCCTTGCTTTAATAAGTAGGGTAGTTCGTAGATTCCCTTACGCTCATTAAATTCGAGTTTTGTGGTTTTGTCGATTTCGTAATTATTAAAATTACCATATATGTGTATGGATTTGCCTTCTACAAGTCTAGGGTAGTCTAAAGAAAAATGTATCCATGCATACTCTGCTTCTGTCCTCGTAACACGCCCCTGTAAAGTGGTTAAGGTAAAGTTTCCGTTAATATCGGGATTGTAGGTGTATTCTTGTTTTCTGCGAGATACGTTCGTGTAGAGATAATTGTGATATAAACTTTTGAGTTCTATAGATCGTATCGCATTCGTTCCTGCTCGTATATCTTTATTTTCAAAATTAAAAAACTCATTCCCTCCCCAAAAAGCGGTTTCTTGATCATATCTATATTCTAATTTATTACCTAAAGTATATTGAGGGTTTATTCCTGTTATTGCGTTCTTGAGGTTATTGTTTTGAATAATAACGGTTTTAAGATTTCTCTCAGGATTAATGATAAGTTGAGAGCCACCATCTATAAAAAAGCGTAGTGTTTGCTTTGTATTTATAAACTCCATATCTCTAGAACGGGTTACTTGAGCTCCTACAGAGAATTGTGGACTGAAAACCATAAACTTTCTAGAGAATACGATGTTCTCTTCTTCATCAAAAATAGTAACTAGGTAGTTTCCTGTCTTAGTGAGAGCTCGTGTGTTTTGGTTAGGAATCGTGAGCCTATAGTTTGTGTAGATTTGTAGTGTAGACACCGAGTTTTCAAAATCCAAAATACGTACATTATCCATTCCGCTAAGGTATTCTGACTTGGCTAGCTTGCTAGGTGTCCAATCTGCATTGTAATGCTTGATAGTGTAAAAATAGTCATGCTCATCACCTATGATGTCATCAAAACTAAGATTGAGAGTGGTTCCTAGTCGTATTATGGGTAGTTGGCCAAAGGCAGTATCTCCAATAAATTGTATGGTTTTTATAAATGGAGGTTCGGCTGTTTCTTCGGCTACTTGAGCGTTTAGTGCTGTTACGCTAAGAATTCCAATAAGTAGAGCGATGCTTAAAAACTTCATAATGACTTGTTGTGTGTCAAATATAAACAAATTTAATGCCGCGTTTTAAATGAATTCAAAGTGGGAGAACAGCTTAATAAAATGAAAGAAATTTAGGATGTTTTTCACATAAATTTTAATAGAATATATTGTTAGCTAGGCATTTGTTGTGTTTGGCTGCTTAAATATTTATTTAGAATAAATATAAATAATATTCATACTCTGTGTAGTGTTGAAAAAAGTGTAAAATTGTGTAAATTCGCACACCTTTAATTGATAAGGATTTAGAAACAAAAATCTACTGACATATGTCAAAAGACATCAGAATCAAAAAAGGTCTTGATATACGATTAATAGGCGAAGCAGAAAAAGTGATTTCTGAAGGACCTAGATCGAGAACCATTACTATCAGACCTTCGGATTTTCATCTCATTACACCTAAAATGGTGGTAAAAGAAGGCGCTAAGCTGCAAGCTGGAGATGAAATTTTCTTTTCAAAAACACAAGAAGAGATTCGCTTTGTATCTCCTGTGGCGGGAACGCTTAAGGAGATAAAACGTGGGGAACGCCGTGTGATTACAGACTTAGTAATCGAGGCAGACTACGCAGGCGGCTCTAAAGATTTTGGAAAGCTAGATGCTGCAAACGCATCTGCAGATACTATTAAAGAAAAGCTATTAAGTAGTGGCCTATGGCCATTTATTAAGCAACGTCCTTACGATGTGATAGCAGATCCAACAAAAACGCCAAAGGCAATTTTTGTATCTGGAACAAATACAGCTCCACTTTCTGCTGATTTAGATTTTGCATTAGCAGGGAAGGAAAAAGAATTACAAACAGCTTTAACAGCTTTAAGTAAATTATCTGATGGAGGTGTACATGTTTCTATTGGGTCTAAAGGTTCTTTATTAGCTGGTTTAGAAAACATAACTACATATACGGTGTCTGGGCCACATCCAGCAGGTAATGTAGGGACACTTATTAATAAGGTGAATCCTGTAAACAAAGGAGAGACTGTTTGGACAGTAAGTGCTCAAGATCTTGTTATTATAGGAGAGCTTTTATTAACAGGTAACTTTAATCCAGAAAGAATTGTGTCGGTTGGGGGTTCTGCAGTTAAATCTCCTAAGTATTATCGTACAATGATAGGCGCTGAGGTTTCTACTTTTGCATATGATGCAGGTGTAGAAGGTGATAACAACCGTTTTATTTCTGGTAATGTATTAACAGGAACACAAATCACTCCAGAAGGAGCTTTAGGGTTTTATAATAATGCCTTTGTAGCAATACCAGAGGGTGATGATTATGAGCTTTTTGGTTGGAACAAACCTGTTTTTAATAAAATTTCACCATCACGCGCATTAACGTTCTCTTGGATGCAACCTAAGAAAAAGTATGATTTAGATACGAATACTAATGGGG
>CAZJRA010000212.1:0-3494 GCA_964548335.1 uncultured Flavobacteriaceae bacterium
GGGTTAGAAGAATTCTTATTTATGACACTGTCATTTATAAACAAGGTTTCTAGCTCGCCTACAGTAGTTGTCTTTAGGATAGGGCCTATTTGTGAGTCATTTATTAGAAAAGGAGTGTCTGAATTACAAGATATTGCTAGTAGAGCGACAATTACTAATAAGCTTAATTTTTTCATCATTTTTTATTTTAACATTTTTCCTAAAATACCAAATACGCCTCGGATTACTGTTGCACTAGTAAGAACTTTAACTAAAGCTTTTGATGTTGCGCTTTGCGTACTTCTAGAGCTTTTTCGTTTAGAACTAGAACTTGTAGAAGCTTTTTTTCTTTCTGCTTGCGCTTTTTCTTTGGCTTCTTCTTTGTTTGCTTTTTCTATCTTTTTATTGAGAAGTTCGTAGGCACTATCACGGTCTACCACCTCACTGTACTTTTCTACTAACTCAGAGTTTTTATTAATAGAGTCTAACTCTTTTTGTGTAAGAATATCCATTCTAGACATTGGAGCTCTAAGCATAGTAGCTGCAAGTGGTGTAGGTCGTCCTTTTTCATCTAATGCAGATACAAGTGCTTCTCCTATTCCTAAAGAAGTTAAAACTGTTTTTGTATCGTAATATGGAGAATCTGGATAGTTCTCTGCGGTAAGTTTTATAGCTTTTCTATCCTTTGCTGTAAAAGCTCTTAATGCGTGTTGTATTTTAAGTCCTAGTTGGCTTAAAACACCTTCTGGTACATCTGTTGGGTTTTGAGTAACAAAGTATAACCCAACCCCTTTAGAACGTATTAATTTTACGATACTTTCTATCTGGTTGTGTAATGCTTTTGATGCTTCTTTAAAAATTAAATGGGCTTCGTCTATAAAGATAACTAGTTCTGGACGGTCGCTATCTCCTTGCTCAGGAAAGGTGCTATAAATTTCTGCTAATAAGCTTAGCATAAAAGTAGAAAACAGTCCTGGTTTGTCTTGTATGTCTGTTAATCTAACAATGTTAATTACACCACGACCTTCATCTGTAACACGCGTAAGGTCATCTGTGTCAAAAGATTTTTCTCCAAAGAAGATATCAGCCCCTTGTTGTTCTAACTCTACAATTTTACGTAGTATAGAACCAGAAGAAGCAGGAGAGATTCTACCGTAATTTTCTTCTATCTCTTCTTTTCCTTCCTTAGTAGCGTACTGTAATATTTTTTTAAAGTCTTTTAGGTCTAAAAGAGGTAATTTCTTGTCGTCACTGTATTTAAATAAAATAGATACAATTCCCGATTGCGCTACTGTAGCGTCAATAATTCTTGAGAATAATACAGGTCCAAATTCGCTCACTGTTGCACGTAAGCGTACTCCATTTTGTTCAGATAAGGTGAGTATTTCTACAGGGAATCCTTTAGCATCAAAAGGGATGCCTATTTTTTCGTGACGTTCATCAATCTTAGGATGTCCCGGGCTTTCTTTTGCAATTCCAGAAAGGTCTCCTTTCATATCCATAAGTAATACAGGAATACCTTTGTCAGAAAGGTTTTCGGCAATTACTTGTAATGTTTTTGTTTTACCTGTTCCAGTAGCACCGGCTATGAGTCCGTGTCTATTAAGGGTTTTTAAAGGTATTTTTACGTGGGCGTCTGTTATGGTTTCGCCTTCAAGCATGGCAGCTCCCATTGAGATATAATCGCCTTTAAATGTGTTTCCTGCATTGATGAAATCTAAAAACTCCTGCTTTTTTTCCATAATTTTAAAATAGTGTGGTTTTGTGCTCCTGAATGCCTGTAAAACAGGTTTACACGAGTATAAACTAATTAAGTATAAAAATACACAATCCCTCAAAAAGCAAAAGGGCATCTATTATTTTTCTATAGATAGATATAAACATTATGCGTATGAACCTTTTTTTAATTCTTTTTGTCGTGTGTATTCTTATTTGTGTAGATGTCTGTAGTAGATAAAAAAAATGCTCATCAGTATTGAGGAGCATTTTTTATTCAAGAATATTTTTATCCTAGTAGTACGTAAAACGTCTCACTTTAGCGATATATTTTGCGAGTCTTATTACTTGGTGACTATAACCATACTCATTGTCATACCATACGTAAATTACTGCGTTTTTACCGTCTTTTCTTACGATGGTAGCATTACTGTCATATATACTAGGTGCAGAAGAACCTACAATATCACTAGATACTAATTCATTATTGATAGAGTACTTAATTTGCTCAACAAGCTCTCCTTCTAAAGCATACTTTTTAAGGATGTTATTTAAGTCTTCTACAGTTGTTTCTTTTTTAAGTTCTAAATTAAGTATTGCTAAAGAACCGTTAGGTACAGGAACTCTTATGGCATTTGAAGTTAACTTCCCTTCAAAAGAAGGTAATGCTTTACTTACTGCAGCGCCTGCTCCAGTTTCTGTAATTACCATGTTTAAAGCAGCAGCACGACCACGACGGTATTTACTGTGCATATTATCTACTAGATTCTGGTCATTTGTATAAGCGTGTATTGTCTCTAAGTGCCCTGAAGTTACCCCAAGAGTATCTTCCATAGCTTTTAAGACAGGAGTAATAGCATTTGTAGTACAAGATGCTGCAGAGAAAATAGAAATCTCATCAGGATTATTTTCTAAGTGATTTACACCGTGTACTATGTTAGGGATTCCTTTTCCAGGAGCAGTAAGTAATACTTTATCAACCCCTTTACCTATAAGGTGACGACTCAAAGCTTCTTTATCTCTAAAAGCTCCAGTATTGTCTATTACAAGAGCGTTGTCTATACCATAAGCAGTATAATCTATATCTTCTGGTGCTTTTGCACTTATGATTTGTACTGTTGTACCATTAATGATAAGCGCCTGTTTTTCTACATCTATATCAACAGAACCAGAAAAGTCTCCGTGTACAGAATCACTTCTTAATAACGAAGCTCTTTTTTCTAAAATCGTAGCATTTATAGCTCCCCTTGTAACAATAGCTCTTAATCGTAATTGACTACCTTGACCTGTACGGGTCATAAGCTCTCTTGCAACTAATCTCCCTATTCTTCCAAAACCATAAAGAATAACATCTTTAGGCTCTATACTGTTGTTTTGAGAAGCTCCTTGTAGTTTACCAGCTACAAAACTAGTAGCGTCTGATGAATCTTCAGATAAGTGGTACTCATAAGTAAGTTTTCCTATATCCAGTTTAGAAGGAGGTAGGTCTAATGTTTTAATAGCTTGAGCAATCTCTACACTGTCAAAAATTGAAATTGGTTTTTGAACAAACGCACCTGCATACTCGTGAAGGCTTAAGATGTCGCTTACGTTTTTGTCTATTAAGCTATTTCTAAATATGACTAGCTCTATAGATTTGTCATACCATAAATCGCTTACGATTTTGATAAATTCAACAGTAGCACGACGTCTGTCTGCTTGAAAGGATAATTCTTTTTCGTAGGCGTCTTGGTGACTCATAGTTACAGTAGTTTTATTGTTCTTTTAATATTTATACGCTCCCTAAAGAGATATAATAA
>CAZJRA010000213.1:0-3487 GCA_964548335.1 uncultured Flavobacteriaceae bacterium
TCTCTATAAACGTGATTTTCGAAGGGATTCTAATGCTTTATTTCGGTTTTGGAATGTACAGTGCTTTTGTAGTAGGAGACCAAGGCGGTGATTTTGGGTTATTTCCATTTCACCTAATGCTTTTTGTAGGTTTTGGCTTTGTATTCTTTAAATCACTTACTTCAAAAGCGTGATAGCACAAGCTTGGAAATATCATAAGCTACCTATACTCTTATCTCTTTTATCGTTTGTTTTATATTGGTTCTTTGCATATCAACTAGAGCGGAGTAATTTTCTGGTATTACTAGGGTTGTATGCTGGATTATTTGGGCTGTTTTATAGTATCGTCCAGAAAGGGAAAACGGACTTTTGGTTATTAGTAGGAATAGCTGTTATAGCACGCCTTATTTTTCTTCCTGTTATTCCTAATCTATCGCAAGATTTTTATCGCTTTATATGGGACGGGAGACTCTTTTTACAAGGGATGAATCCTTATTTATATACTCCAGAGAGTTTTATAAGTACAGGACAAACGACTATAGTTGCCCAGGCCCAAGAATTATATGAAGGAATGGGAGGGTTAAATGCAAGTCACTTTACAAATTACCCACCTGTTAATCAATTATGTTTTGTGATAGCAGCACTCTTTGCAGGAAAGAGTATAACAGGTGCTGCTATGGTTTTTAGAATCCTAATTCTCATAGCAGATGTAGGAACTCTTATTGTAGGGAAAAAATTACTACAACGTATGGGCTTGCCTATACATCACATCTTCTGGTATGTCTTAAACCCTTTTATTATTATAGAGATGACAGGTAACCTGCATTTTGAGTCCTTTATGCTCTTTTTTGTAGTATGGGCGTTGTATCTTTTACATAAAGGAAAATGGTTTTGGAGTGCTGTTTTAGTAGGGGTTTCAATATCTGTAAAACTTCTTCCATTGTTGTTACTACCTTTGTTTTTTCAATGGTTTATGGGGGCGATACATTTTGAAAAAGTACGCTTTCGCGAAAGCGCTTCTTCTTTATTTAAAAACACAAAACGTCTCGTTCTTTTTTACCTAGTTGTTCTAGGAACTGTGGCACTTACTTTTGCTCCTTTTTTAACAGGGGAGTTTGCTCAAAACTTTGGCGCATCTATCGCCCTATGGTTTCAAAAATTTGAATTTAACGCAAGTATCTACTATCTCATACGGTGGTATGGGTATCAAACAATAGGGTGGAATATTATTGCAGATGTAGGCCCTAAACTTCCTATTGTTGTTCTTGGGATTATTTTACTCATTACCTTTTTGAGAAAAAACCATACGATGATTGCTATGATTACTGCAATGATGTTTTCTATAGCTACCTATTTTTTGTTGTCTACCACAGTACATCCTTGGTATGTGGCAACGCCACTTATACTATGTGTGTTTACGCGTTATCGTTTTCCGTTAGTATGGAGTTTTACAATAATACTTTCCTATAGTGCGTATGGGGCAAATGGATTTCAAGAAAATTTAGGAATGGTAGCTTTAGAGTACGGTATTGTAATAGGATACTTTATTTGGGAAGTGTTTTTTGTAACTCGCAAAAAAGCATTACTTACGAGTCGCTAGAAAAATACGAGCTGCTTTTCTGCGCTTATACCTTTTTGCTCCTTTAGAGACTCTATTAATATTTATAGAATCTACCATTTGTAAGTGATAACCATTAAACTCTTCTTCTATATTATAATCACAGACAGCACACTCTAGCACTAAAAATTGAGATTCTAGAGTGTTGCCTTTTACGTCAAACTCTTTTATGTTAGGTATCTTCTCATTATAAGCCCAGATAAGTTCTGCGACGTTTACTTTATACCCATACAAAGGTAATTGTGAGGGGTTTTTAAGCTTTTCAAACGCTCTATAGTTTTTATTTACAATAGGAGATTTTTCGATAGGTGAAATAGCAAACCCTATAGCAAGTAGTCCCATTAAAACCCAATAAAAAGCGCGTTTTATGTTTTTGGAAAACAATAGTTCTTTAAAAATAAATAGACCTATAAAGAGCGGTATTACTAACAGTGTATATACAGCCCAAGGCACTTCTTTAAAAACAGGTGCCCACAATACAATACCTATACTGCTTATAAAAAGGAGTGCTAGGATTCCAAAATGTATATAGACAGGGGTTTTCTCTTTAGAATTAGTGAAGTCTTTAAAACTTCTAATCACATACTCAATATAAAATCCACAATTAATAGCTAGAGGTATAAGTACAGGCATTAAGTAGCGTGATTTTTTTTCTGGAATGATAGATAATAAAACAACGGCAACCACTGTCCATAAGAGTGTAAAT
Organism: uncultured Flavobacteriaceae bacterium; assembly: GCA_964548335.1. Lineage (GTDB taxonomy): Bacteria > Bacteroidota > Bacteroidia > Flavobacteriales > Flavobacteriaceae > Dokdonia. The sequence goes on from CAZJRA010000213.1 coordinate 2,304, forward strand.
TGATAGGCTTTTAGATGAATAACCCGCGTCTTTAGATAAGGGTATAGTAGGCTCATAAAAGCGGGTAATGTCCATATACCACTTTGTACAAAAAAGCTCCAATAGTAATAAAAGGGTCTTACATTATAGCTAGACCAATTAGCAGTTTCTTTAGCAGCAATACGCGTAAAATTCTCAGAATCTACATAACGTACATATAGATACCAACTAAACCCTATAATGAGTCCTGCTATAAATAGTCCTACAAAATACCCTATGCGCTTGCGTATCTCTTGCGTATAAAAACAACTAAAATAAGCGATTAGGAAAGGGAGTAATAGCGCGTATAAGGCAACGGGACCTTTACTTAAAACAGAAGCGGCCATAAAAAGAACGGTTAGTACTCCAGATTGTACTGTCTTTTCTTTTGCAAACCATCGCATCATATAATAAATACTCCACAATAGAAATGTAGATGCGTAGATGTCCCAAGGAGCATCAAAAATAATGAGCACAACATAAAGCGATGTGATTGCTATAAGACTATTGTAAAGACTGTGTGGTTTAGAGAGCGTAAGCTTTCGCGAAAGCTTAAATATACCCATACCTAATGTCATCACCATAAATACTCCAGGGAGGCGTAATGCCCAAATTTTGTCTAGCCCAAATAAGTATCCAAAAAAGGCAGTAATCCAAGTAGGTAGCGGAGGTTTTTGGTATCGTGGTATTCCGTTAAAGGTTGTGAGTATCCAGTTGCCATCTGTAAGCATCTCACGAGCAGTTATAAAGTTTCTGGCTTCCATAATGCCTACTTCTAATGCTGTAAGATTAGGAAGCAGTAATGCCATTGTGTAAAGAGCAATGGTTAATAAAGGATATTTTTGAATTAATTTAATCACGCTTTTTTTTATAAAGCATTATGTTTCTAGTATAAATTACGATGCCCATTACGTTAGAAATAATAAGCACAATATCTTGTCTAAAGATAAAATAAGTAAGCGTCATACCTCCTCCAATTAAACTGATAATCCAAAACCCTAAGGGAAGCGATGCCTCTTTATTTTTTTCTGCATAAAGCCATGGAATACTAAACCCAAGGTAAACACTACCTTAGCAATAATTCCTAAAAGTAAGAGCTAAGTGGCAATCTCTGGCTTGTTAAGTAAAGTGCTAATGTCATTAGGTCCATTGTTATAACCGTAAGA
>CAZJRA010000214.1:0-3473 GCA_964548335.1 uncultured Flavobacteriaceae bacterium
CATCATACCTCCCATTTGCTGTGCGAGTACAAATCCCATTCCCATTCCCATCCCTGCACCAGCCGTACCGCCTTCATTAGTAGCAGCTGCTTCAATAGCTTTGGCTGTTTTAAACTTAGTTAATTTATCTAGATCTATCTTATCTATACGACTGTACTCAAAAATCTCTTTCTTAAGATCTTCTGGCATCGAGACGTTCTCTATATAGAATTTTTCTAATGCAATACCTACACTCTCAAACTCTGGTTGCATCACGTCTTGGCAAGTCTCAGAGAGTTCTGATGTATTTGCAGCATATAACTCTATAGGAAGATTAGCCTCTCCTATCGTATCTGTAAATCGCGTAGCGATTAAGCTTTTAAGATGCTCGTTAATCTCAAAATTAGTAAAGTTATTATCTGTACCTACAATATCTATAATAAATTTTCCAGCATCAGACACTTTAAAAGCATAAGTTCCAAATGCTCTAATCTCTACAAACCCAAATCGCTCATCACTAAGTGTAATAGGATTTTTTGTTCCCCATTTTTCATCTGTAAAAAGGTGCGTATTTACAAAATATACCTCTGCCTTAAACGGGCTGTTAAAACCATATTTCCAACCTTTAAGCGTAGAGAGAATTGGTAGGTTTTGTGTGGTTAACTCATAGGTTCCTGGTGTAAATACATCTGCTAATTGTCCTTCATTTATAAAAACAGCAGTTTGTCCTTCTCGTACAATAAGTTTAGCACCGTTCTTAATTTCGTTTTGATAACGCTCAAAACGGTGTGCAATCGTATCATCTGTATAATCAAGCCACTCTACAATATCTATAAATTCTTGAGAGAGTTTTTCTTTTATTTTGTTAAAAATATCCATTAATTATTTGTTTTAAATATTGACGATAGTAAGATACAACATCTTACAAAAACAGTGGATTTAATTACGTCTAGCACTAATTAATTGATATAAAAAAAATAAACAAAAAAAAAATTAAAGTTTATGAAAAAAAAGCGACTTATTTTTTATATATTAGTCAACATTTATGAGAAAGTTATGGGAAACAGGGTTTATTTTTTATTAGTTATTACAATATACAGCTTCACGGCAGTCACGGCACAGGTGGGTATAGGCACAACGAACCCTCAAGCGCAACTAGAAGTAGCTGGAGGTAATGTGCGGTTTTCTGATTATGGAGTAAATAATCATACAGGAATTACCGCTAACTTATTAGGTGTAGAAGCAGATGGTGATGTTATTGAAAAACAATTTAATAGAGGACTCGTACTATATTCTTGGCAAGGAATACCGTTTGGAGGTAATCCTCCCCCACCAGAGGTAATAGATATGAATGACATATATGAATTTGCGCCTGGAGGGACTATGCTAGGAGCACCAGACCGTAGTGAATTATATACGGGGGGGTTACAACTCACTGGCGCAGCATTAATAACTGCTTTAAGTCCAGGTGATGATAACGGTTTCCTTGTTATTCTTAGAGGCACACTTATTGTAAAAAATGAAGGTGACTTTACTTTTAATTCTGACTCAGATGATGGGTCTAGAATACATATTGATCAAACTATTGTACTTAATGACTGGGAGAATCAAGGAACAGGAACAGTAGCAAGCACCACTGTTCATCTAGCGGCTGGAAGACATCAGATAGCTTTCTGGTACTATGAAAGAGGTGGTCTAGAAAATATGGACTTTACTTGGGGAGCAAATCCAGATGGATATCCGGTAGGTAGTGCTATTCAAGCAAATCAATTTTTCATTGAATAAAAAGTATTATTTATATAAAATATTAAAAATGAAGATTTTAAAAATACAGCTAACCGTATTCTTTATTGTACTTAGTTTTATCACGAAAGCACAGGTAGGAATAGGAACGACGAACCCTCAGGCAGAATTAGATGTAGATGGAGGTAATGTACGATTTTCTGACTACGGGACAAATATACACGCAGGTACTCCTGTATGTATACTAGGAGTAGAGGCAGATGGAGATATTATTGAATCTCCACTCGCTCTTGGAGCTGATATTGTGGGTTTACAACATTATATTTGGACAGGTTTTGATACCCTAGCAGGTGCCAATCCTCCAGGCATTAATGTTGTAGATACAAATGAAATTACGCTTCACATACCTCCTTCAGGCACAGCTCCTGTAGGAGCTCCTACAGAATCTGGAATATACACAGGGTCTATGCGATTAGCAAATGACGCAGCGTTTAATACTGCTGGACTACGTCCTGTTAATGATCGTTATCTTATCGTTTTTACAGGTACTTTAATAGTTGAAAACACAGGAGAGTTTACCCTTACCTCTAGTTCTGATGATGGAGCACGAATATTTATAGATGAAGCTATGGTTTTAAATGATTGGTTTTCACATGGAGCCATAAATACTTTCGATACGACAGTAACTTTAGCAAAAGGAAGGCATGATATAGAATTCTGGTATTTTGAAAATACAGGAGGACAAACTCTAAATTTCAGTTGGGGAGCAAATCCAGATGGATATCCGGTAGGTAGTGCTATTCAAGCAAATCAATTCATCATTGAATAAAAAATAAATATAGCATATACGATTTATCCCCCTTAAAGAAAAACTACGTAGGTAGGTAATTAATTAATAGTAATAAGTATGATACAGAAGATGAAAATTATTACAGTAGGACTAGTACTGTGTAGTTGGGCTATCCTTGCTCAGGGAAATGTAGGTATAGGCACCACTACCCCTCAAGCAAAACTAGATGTAGATGGAGGCAATGTGCGGTTTTCTGAGTATGGGACTAATCTTCACCTAGGAACTCCAGAATATCTACTAGGCGTAGAGGCAGATGGAGACATTGTAGAAATTCTTCCTCGTGAAGAAAATAGAGGCCTCCAGTTTTATGGTTGGGATGATGTTGATGACACTGGAGGAAATAATAACATGGGCAATGTAGGAATTGATGTTACAGATATAAGAAGCCTAACAACTTCTGATGATACTAATTCAGGAGCCCCTTTTTTAGGCACTCCTGGCTCATCAGGGTTATACACAGGTCCTCTTCTGTTATCTAGTAGCAATGATCCTAGCCTGGGAGGGCATGTACAACTCAGCACTCCTCAAGTCATAAGACCATCAGGGCAACGTTATGTACTTATTTTTAAAGGCACTTTGGAAGTTAACAATGCAGGGGCATTCACCTTTTTATCTCAATGCAATGACGGAGCACGAATAATAATAGACGATGCCATTGTTTTAAATGAATGGTATAATGGAGATCACAGAGATCCACCTGTAGCTAGTGATCCAATATTTTTAACTAGGGGAAAGCATGAAGTAGAATTTTGGTACTATGAAAATAGAGGAGCAGATCGTATTCGTTATTTTTGGGGTCCTAATCCGGACGGGTATACGCCTAATGATGTCATTGAAGCAACACAGTTTCTTATAGAGTAAATACCTACTCAATAGCCCTAGGATTATGTGTTTCATTATA
>CAZJRA010000215.1:0-3452 GCA_964548335.1 uncultured Flavobacteriaceae bacterium
TCCTTTGCCATTTCCCCGGCGTAGGCGTTAGGTATCGCATAATGCACATGAAGGATATCTTTCTTATGTTTTTTTACAATATTTACGAGTTTACTAGATAAAGCTAACTCATAAGGCTGGTAATGAAATAATGGATAATCAGGTACATTTACTTCGTGAAAATGAATCTTCTCATTAAGCAATGCGAGTCTAACGGGTTGTTTATAGGTTACAAAATGCACCTCGTGCCCTCTTTTAGAAAGTGCTATTCCTAATTCTGTCGCAACAACACCACTTCCTCCAAAGGTAGGGTAACAAACAATCGCTATATTCATTTATATCGTAGTTTTTAGAACTTTTTAATCTATAATAGACTCGTAAATAGCTCTTTGTATTTCAGTTCGTAATCCTGACTTAATTAATTTTCTATTATTCTGTGTAGGAAACGTACGGTTAGAAAGGAAAACATATACTAACTCCTTTTCTGGGTCTGCCCAAGTATATGTTCCTGTAAATCCGCTATGGCCAAAACTATCCATAGATACACATCCACAGGTAGGGCCTTTTCCACTTAGTTGTGGTTTGTCGAAACCAACTCCTCTCCTTACATTTTTATCACAATAAGAACAAGTGTTAAACTCATTTATAGCTTCTTTTGTTAGATAATATCTTCCTCCATAATATCCTTCTTGAAGATACATCTGCATCATTTTTGCCACATCATTAGCGTTACTAAAAAGTCCTGCATGGCCTCCTATATTATCTTGCATAGCTGCACCCATGTCATGAACATACCCTTGTACTGTCTGATTACGCCAATAGTCATCTTTTTCTGTAGGTATAATATCATGTTTACTAAATTTACTACGCGGCTTATATCCCATTTTTGTAGCTCCCATAGATTTATAAAAATGAGAGTCTGTTAATTGGTTTAAATCTTGTCCGTAATATTCTTCTAAATATTCTTTAACGAGGTAATAAGGTAAATCACTGTATTTATAAGATAATCTTTTTCTTAAATCACTCTCTCCTATTATTTTTATAATAGAATCACTGTAATCACTTCGTAAGTATAAATCATCTATCACCTTGATATTAAAATCCTCTGAATAGCTTGTTCTATAATACTTAGTCGAAGGTTTTTTACTTAAAGAGTCTAACGTTTTTTTATAAAAGGGAACCCAAGGTTTAAATCGAGCATAGTGAGATAACGCTTTACGTAAACTAATATTAGATTTATTAGTATTCTTTAATTCTGGCAGCAATTCTCCAAAAGTATCATCTAGACTCAAAGCACCATTCCCCTTTAATTCCATAAGCAATGGTAACGATGCTAATATTTTTGTCATAGATGCTAAGTCATACACATCATCATTAGTTACTTCTTTCTTCTTATCATACGTGTGATACCCAAAAGACTTATTGTAAATTACTTTTCCTTTTCTAGCAACGAGTACTTGAGCTCCTGGCATCATTCCTTGCCTTAAACCTAATCTTACAAGAGAATCTACTTTTATATTAAGCTTTGTAGCACTTATTCCAACTTCTGCTGGAAAACCGTAGGAAAGTCTTTTTAAATCTCCCGACAGGTAACCGAAACCTGCAGCAGTATCGTTAAGTGATACAGGAAGTTTTCCCTTACTAGCAATTGCTCCAAAAATAAGTTGCGCACTCTTCTCTTGTGCTATACGGCTATTCTGATAACTATGAATTACACCTTTTAACTTTACATCTTTTAAATCTAACATTGCGTATGGACGCACAAAAAGATCTAGAACAACATCTTTAGCTTCTGCAAGCTTGTTTAATCGGTAGATTTCATTTTTAGAAAAATTATAAGATTTCCAAGGATTTGCATTAGACCTATGAAACCCTACAATCACATAATTATAACCTTTAAGTTTTTCAAGTAATTCATCTGTAGTTTTTGCTCTAATGCTTGTAACTTCTGCATATTTATTCATTTCCTCACAAAAATAATCTCCAGAATCATCACCCATTGGGACATAAGCAATTTTCTTGTTTTCTAGATTTTGTACAGGAAGAATATGACCTTCATTTTTGGAGATTGTTAATGCATTTTCAATTGCTTCACTATATACAATATCGTCTTGTAAAGTATTAAGGTCATTAATAAGATTATGCTCTACTACTGGGGTATAGTTATGTAATCCTACCTTGTATTTTGCTAATAAAATCTTCTTAACAGAATGTTCTAAACGATCTTCTGTTATATCACCGTTTCCTATAGCTTTTTTGATTAACGCTACCGATGCCGGTACATTCTCACTTATGAGTAGAATATCATTTCCTGCCTTAAATGCTGCCAAATCAATTTCTCCAGGTTGCTTAAAATTTGCAGCTCCCTTCATATTTAAAGCATCTGTAAAAACAAGACCTTTAAACTGTAAACTATCTTTAAGTACAGATGTAACTACGGTAGGTGATATCGAGGTAGGAAAACCTTTTTCTGGAACCATAGCGGGCACATTAAGATGCGCCACCATAATACTAGATATTCCTGCATCTATAATAGGTTTATAGGGATACATCTCTATATTTTTTAACCTATCCATAGTAAACTCAAGTGTAGGTAATGTTTTATGGCTATCCTTATCGGTATCACCGTGACCTGGAAAGTGTTTTGCACTTCCCATAATTCCTGCATTTTGCATTCCTCTTAAAAAGGCAATCGATTTATTTGTTACATTATACTTGTCTTCTCCAAAAGATCTATTGCCTATAATAGGATTTGCAGGGTTAACGTTAATGTCTACAACTGGACCAAAATTAATATGAACGCCTAGCCTTTTACAATGTAAACCTATACGTTCCCCTACTTTTTCTACAATACGATTATCTTGTATTGCTCCTAAGGTCATATTCCAAGGAAACGCATACGTACTATCTAAGCGCATTGCTAGCCCCCACTCTGCATCCATTGCTACAAGCAGTGGTGTCTTTGCAGATCTTTGTAACTCATTTGTAAGTTTAGCCTGTCTTACGGGTCCTCCTTTTGAAAAAATAATCCCTCCTATATGATAATTCTTTACTAAAGATCGTATTTTATCTACTTTTACTTTAGGGTCGCTAGAAAACAGATCTACCATAAAAAGCTGACCTATTCGCTCCTCTAAGGTCATTTTATCATAGGTATTATCCACCCAAGTACGTTGTTCGGAAACATCGCTTGTATATAAAGGGTTTGACTGCTGTGCAAATGCAACTATTGCAGTCATTAAAAACAGAAGTATTGTAAAATATTTTTTTCTAAACATAAGACAAGTAAAAGTATATCATAATTGATAATACATTTTTCGTACCGAAAATGAAAAACAAGTACGAATGCCTACGAAATTAGGGAGAATGCTAGCGCTTTCGCGAAAGTGAAAAAAATCTTATTAACGAGCTTTTAACCAAAAATTAAAGGAATTATTTACGTAAAAAACGACTATGCCAGCTATCCTTAGCAG
>CAZJRA010000216.1:0-3450 GCA_964548335.1 uncultured Flavobacteriaceae bacterium
AAATTTGTGTATTATTATAAAAGGTCAAAAAAATCTTATATAAAGCTCATACTAACTAACAATCTTAAGCGTTTCTAAAAGTGATGAGAATAGTTTTACAAGTTTTTCTGTTTGTTTTCTTTACCAATGTTTGGTCACAGCACTATGAGATTAACCTAGATTGGGATTCTCTTATGAATGTTCAGAAAGGGAATTTAAATTTTAATGAGTCATACCTTGTTAAGGATGAGCTTAACGCTTTTAAATATATTGACCAATGGGATGTTCAAAATGTCTTTGGTACTAATACTGTAAAAGTAGCATCGGTCAAATACGAATCTATACCTTATGATATATTAGCAAAATTACAAAAAGATCAAATACCAACTTCATTGGAGTATGGTCTTATGCCAGGTAAAGCAAGAGAAAAAGTATATGCTGTTCTTGAAATGAACCCGTTTATTAATGAAAATGGGCAATACAAAAGAGTAAAAGAAATTAAGTTTGAGTATGCTTTCGCGAAAGCAGCCTCAACAAACAACACTCCGTCTATAACAAATTCTCTTCTTGCTTCTGGAAATTACTATAAGTTTTTTGTTGATAGAACAGGTGTGCATCGTATCTCGCGAGCTTTTTTGCAAAGCTTAGGTGTGTCCTTAAATAATATAGACCCAAATAAAATAAAAATATACGGTATAGGCGGTTCTCCATTGCCATTGCGTAATAGTGATAATACAGTTTTTGATCTTAGGGAAATTCCTATTAAAGTAGTCGGAGGCGAAGATGGTGTTTTTAATGGTAATGATACTATCCTTTTTTATGGAGAGAGTACAAATACACTTCATGAGGAGTTGAACACACATGTTAATCCGTATGCAGATAGATCTTATTATTACATTACAACAGGAGGAGATGATGGTTTGAGAATTTCATCTATGGAAACCCCTATAGAAACTCCTAATACTACGTTTACTACTTTTGATGATTATCAATTTTTTGAAGAAGACGTTAATTCATTAGTATTAGTAGGTAGGAGATGGTTTGGGAGGGAGTTGTCATTTATAAATGAACAAAGTATTGAATTTACATTTCCAAATCCTGTAGCAGGAGAAAATGCAATTTTAAATGTAGTTACTGCTGCTACATCAGAATCTACCACATCTTTTGATGTAGCTGTTAATGAAGCTGTAGTAGGAAGTATATCAATATCGGCAATAAACGATATCGCTCTAGCGCAAGGCAATAGTTTAGAAGTAACAATTCCTAGTATAGGCGAAAATGTTACAGTTACTTTAACCTATAATAATAATGGGAACCCTACAAGTGCTGGTTACTTAGATTTTGTAACTCTAGAAGTTCCAAGAGAGTTACGAGGTACAGGAGAACAAATTCTTTTTAGAAATAATCAGAGTGCTGTTTTAGAAGGGATAGGTGCTTATGTGTTTGAAAATGCTCAATCTTATACAGAGATATGGGATGTAACAGATCAGACAGCGATAACTTCTTTTGTAAATGATGGGTCTCAGGGCACTATCAACTTTAGTGCAAATTTAGGAAGACTAAGAACCTATGTAGCGGTAACACCAAATGATTATTTCACACCCTTACGAGAAGGAGGTAGTGCGCTGGTGTCTAATCAAAACATAAAAGGGACTATTTTTAATAATGCAAGTGGACAGTTTGAAGATATAGATTATTTAATGATCGCAGATCAAACGTTATTGTCTCAAGCGGAGAGATTAGCTCAGCATAATAGAGATTTTAGAGGGCTTAATGTAAAAGTTCTTACCCTGGAGTCCATTTACGAAGAATTTGGAGGGGGTAGACAAGATATCGGAGCGATAAGAAACCTTGTTAAATATGTTTATGATAATGCTTCTAGTGAAGAAAACAGATTAAGATACCTATGTCTATTTGGAGATACTTCGGTAGATTATAAAAACAGGTTAATAGGGAATAATAATATTGTACCTTCTTTTCAGGCAGAAGAGAGTTTTAATCTGGTTACATCCTTTATGTCAGATGACTTTTATGGTTCTTTAGATGAAGATGAAGGTACAATGATATCGTCAGATAGATTAGATGTAGCGGTGGGACGTATTGTTGCAGACACACCTCAATTAGCTCAGGTAGTTGTTGATAAAATCATTAATTATGATAATAGAGAGTCCTTTGGACGGTGGAGAAATAATTTTGTTGTAATCTCAGATGACGCTGATGATGCAGGAAGTGCTGGTTTTGGATTGCAGGTAAATATTGATGCCTTAGGCGATGTGATCGCAAGTGAGAAACCGGGGGTAAATGTTACAAAAATACATAGTGACTCATTTTTGCAAGAATCTTCTGCTGGAGGGAATAGATACCCACAAGTGAATGAAGCTATTTCTAATGCTATTGAAATAGGCTCTTTAGTTGTTACTTATTTAGGACACGGAGGGGAAGAATTGTTGTCCTCTGAGGCTATTGTGACACAAAACACGATAGATGATCTGGCAAATGACGAAAGGCTTCCTGTTCTAGTTACGGTTACTTGTGAGTTTACAAAATTTGACAACCCTAGACTTCCTACAGGAGGAGAAGGTTTTATATGGAGTGAAGATGGAGGTGTTGTAGCAGCCGTAGCTACAACAAGAGAGATAACAGTTACATTAGGGGTTATGTTTAATGATGTACTCGCTGCCGAATTGTTTGCCTTTGGGACGAATGACTTGGTAAGTGTTGCAGAGAATGTAAGAGTCTCAAAAAACAATATTAGTAATGGGTTGCGAAGAGTTATTTTTTTCTTAGGAGACCCAGCCATGAAACTTGCTTTCCCTAAACCTGACATTAAGCTTACTGCGGTTAATGATGTGGCTATAGAAGATGAATTACCTACATTAAGAGCTTTAGATCGTGTAAAAATAAATGGAGTAGTAACTTCAGAAGAAGGGAGTGTGATGACAGATTACACAGGAACACTGGCCGTAACACTTTATGATAAAGATATACAAAGGCAAACGCTGGGTAATGATGGTACAACAAATAATAACGGAGAGTTACTTCTTTTCGATTTTAAAACCTTAGGAGCTATTCTTTATAGAGGGCAAGCTTCTGTTGCTAATGGGGAATTTGAATTTGAATTTGTGATGCCTAGGGATACGGCTATACCTCTTGGCAATGGAAGGCTTAATTTTTATTCTGAACGTCTAGGAATATTAGAAGACCAGTCTGGAGTTAATACAGATATTATCATTGGAGGGCTTAATGAAGATGCCCCAATAGATAATCTAGGGCCTAGAATACAACTATTTATGAATGATGAAAATTTTGTGAGTGGTGGGATCACTAATGATTCCCCAATTATTTTAGCAAAATTAGAAGATGAAAATGGGATTAATACTGCTAGTGGTATTGGTCATGATATAGTAGCTGTAATTGATGGTGATGAAACGAATCCTCTTATTATGAATGATTTTTATGAAGGTGATGTAG
>CAZJRA010000217.1:0-3406 GCA_964548335.1 uncultured Flavobacteriaceae bacterium
CCTAATCACCAATCATTCAGAAGAGTTTTTCTTAAAAAATGTAAATGATAAGATAAGTGAAGGCTGGAAACCACAGGGAGGAGTATCAATTTCAAGAGATAGAAGACAGGGGTTGCAAGGAATGATATTTTCACAAGCGTTGATTAAAGAATAGAACATCGTTGGAGAACCAACTAAAAAATAAAAATTAAAAAACCTGGCTTGTGCCTTTCCTAAACAGATAGTGTTTTTTACAACACTACGTTTCTACAGAGCCTATACAACAAACGACTTATGGCAGCGCTTTCGCGAAAAAACAAGCATCTCCTTTTAAAGATGTTTAGTCTTTTTTCGGTAGTGAGAGGATATAATATTCTCATCATTATTCTTGCGCAATACCTCACCTCTATCTTTATACTTGCTCCAAGCAAGTATCTTAAAGAGATAGTGCTAGACATACATCTTTTTCTACTCGTAGCCGCATCGTCTGCTGTAATTGCAGGAGGTTATATTATTAATAATTTTTACGATTCAGAAAAGGATTTAATTAATAGACCCAGTAAGACACAGTTGGACAGGTTGGTCAGTCAGAACACCAAACTGTCTTTTTATTTTATATTAAACTTTCTAGCCATTATTGCTGCGAGCTACGTTTCCTTTAGAGCGGTATTGTTTTTTGCTACCTATATTTTTGGGATATGGTTTTACTCTCACAAGCTAAAAAAATGGGCATTTATAGGCAATATAGTAGCTGCAACACTAGCTATTACCCCTTTTTTTGCCATTTTCTTGTATTACAAAAATCTAGACACTGTCATATTTGTACATGCTAGTTTTTTGTTTCTTATTATTATGATGCGAGAACTCATTAAAGATTTAGAAAATATAAAAGGAGACCTTTCTCAAAACTACAAAACCATCCCTATCGTTCTAGGAGAACGTTCTTCTAAATGGATGCTTACAGCTCTAATAGGGCTTGCCGTTATACCCGTCTATTACCTGATTAATCATTTTGAAATAGGCTATATGTATTTGTATTTTTACGCAAGTGTAGTCTTATTACTTATTTTCCTATTTGTAGTTTGGAAATCACAAAAGAAAATACACTACCTCTTTTTACACAATATTCTCAAACTACTCATTGTAGCTGGTGTATTTTGTATTTTACTGTTAGACATACACTTAGTGTTAGATAAAATAAAATTACTGTTATGAGCACACCTGCCAACCATCTTAAAGTAGCATTAAGTCAGATTGCCCCTGTATGGTGCAACAAGCAAGGAACTTTAGATAAAATAAAACAAGCCATTATAGAGGCCGCACAAGAAGGGGCAGAACTTATTGCTTTTGGAGAAGGCTTATTACCTGGTTATCCTTATTGGTTATCTCTTACAGGCGGTGCTGAGTGGAATAAAACAGTAGTTAAAGAGCTTCACGCACAGTATGCCCGTAATAGTATTGATATAGAAGCAGGAGATTTAGATGAGATATGTGCGCTTTCGCAAAAGCACAACATGGCTATGTACCTTGGTATTATTGAACGCCCAGGAGACCGTGGTGGGCATAGTTTATATGCTTCTATGGTATATATTAATCAAGAAGGTAATATTCAATCTGTACACAGAAAACTACAACCTACCTATGACGAACGCCTTACGTGGGCTCCTGGTGACGGAAACGGTCTAGTTACTCATAAACTCAAAGCCTTTACCGTAGGTGGACTTAATTGTTGGGAAAACTGGATGCCTTTACCGCGTGCATCTCTATATGCACAGGGAGAAAATTTACACGTGGCTATCTGGCCAGGCAGCGACCATAATACAAAAGACATCACTCGCTTTATTGCGAGAGAGTCTCGCTCTTTTGTGCTTTCTGTATCTAGTATGATGAGTAGAGATGATTTTCCTAAAGACACCGCACACTTAGATGAAATCTTAAAAAGAGCGCCGCAAGTATTATCTAATGGTGGTTCTTGTATCGCAGGACCCGATGGCGAGTTTATACTTCCTCCAGATACCACCACAGAAGGCAATATCTACCATACGATAGATTTTAATAGAGTGTATGAAGAGCGTCAAAATTTTGACCCTGTAGGGCATTACAGTCGTCCGGATGTAACACAACTACATGTAAACCGCGAGCGACAGACTACTGTCAAGTTTGATTCTTAATGTCGCTACACTTATAGGGCCTGGAGGAGCTAATATTACTGGTACAATTAATGTAGATTAAATCCTAAACCATACTAATTATCTTAAAAAAAGCGCTGTAATAGGCGCTTTTTGCATTGTACTTATTGGTAAAGCACACCACTCTTTTAACTACCTTTGCAAGAAATTAAGGAACTAGACTTATGGCGCAAGGAGATAGAAGAAATCAAAAAGGTAAAAACCAAAGAAAAGAAACAGGATACCAGAAAAAAAAGGTAGCTAAGCCTGCTTCTGATGGGAGTATACGTCTCAATAAATACATTGCTAATTCTGGCATTTGCTCTCGTCGCGAGGCAGATATGTACATCTCTATAGGTAATGTAACTGTAAACGGGAAGGTGATAAATGAGATGGGGTACAAAGTACAACTAGACGATGATGTGCGTTTTGATGGACGTCGTATCAATCCAGAAGTAAAAGCCTATGTCCTGCTTAACAAACCTAAAGGCTTTGCTACAACTACTAGCAATGACAAGGGAAATACAGTAATGGACCTAGTAGCTAATGCCACAAAATCACGTATCAAGCCCATAGGTAGGTTAGGAAGAAATGCAACAGGCTTACTCCTATTTACAAACGATGAGGAGGTTCACCAACGCTTTACAAACTCAAAACAAGGCGTTATAAAACTATACCACGTAGAGCTTTCTAAAAACCTTAAAATGGCAGATTTAGACCGTATACGAGAAGGTCTTAAGATAGAAGGAAAAACCATTACTGTAGAAGAAATATCTTATGTAGAAGGTTCTCCTAAAAGAGAGATAGGTCTTAAAATAAAGCACACAGGTAATAGCGTGATACGCACCCTTTTTGAGCATCTTAATTATGAAGTTGTAAAAATAGACTGTGTGATTATTGCTGGACTTACTAAAAAAGATTTACCAAGAGGTAACTGGAGACATCTTACAAAACAAGAAGTTATTAACCTAAAGATGATTTAATTAGGATGAATTATCAACTAACGGTCGTGATTCCTGTATATAATGAAGAGGAAAACCTGCTAAGGGTTGAGAAAGAATTTTTAGACTATACAGCCATTGCAAGCGTTCCTTGCAAAGCACTTTTTGTAAATGACGGTTCTAGTGACAACAGCCTAGAGCTTATAATAGCTATTTGCGAAAGAAACCAACATTTTGAGTATCTCTCTTTTACCAAAAATGCAGGCTTAAGCGCTGCAATAAAAGCGGGTTTTGATTATACAAACACTCCTCTTGTGG
>CAZJRA010000218.1:0-3404 GCA_964548335.1 uncultured Flavobacteriaceae bacterium
CATTATACGCGGTCTACGACCATCTTGCTCTGCAAATTTGTTTGCAAGATGTTGCGCTTTCGCGAAAGCGGGATCTTTTTTAATCTCTTTGCTGTACACTCCACTAAATGATTTTATAGAGGCTTTATGTCTGCCGTATTCCTTTTCTAAGGCATCAGAAATTTCGCCTAATGTTGCTCGTTCTTTTGCTGCGATTACTGCTAAAGCGAGTAGATTTTCTTCTCCTATTTTTGCAGCTTGTGTTAAGGCGTTTAAGGCATTTGTTACTTTGGTGTTGTCTCGAGATGCTTTAATAGTAGCTAGGTTGGCTAATTGCCCTTCACGAACCTTTGTGTTGTCTACTTCTAAAATATCTAGATGTTCTTCTTCTGTAGGGCGGTATTGGTTAACTCCCACTATAATATCCTGTCCGCTGTCTATTCTGGCTTGCTTACGAGCAGCAGCTTCTTCTATACGTAGTTTAGGAATTCCTGCTTCTATCGCTTTGGTCATTCCGCCTAACTCTTCTACTTCTTCTATAAGAGCCCAAGCTTTATGTGCGATTTCATTTGTAAGTGACTCTACATAATAACTTCCTGCCCATGGGTCTACCGTACGAGTGATTTGAGTTTCTTTCTGAAGATATATTTGTGTGTTTCTTGCAATTCGTGCTGAGAAATCTGTAGGTAATGCAATGGCTTCATCTAGGGCATTGGTATGGAGACTTTGAGTGCCTCCAAAAGCTGCCGCAGCCGCTTCTATACAGGTTCTTGCCACGTTATTAAAAGGGTCTTGCTCTGTAAGACTCCATCCACTTGTTTGGCAATGGGTTCTTAGGGTAAGTGATTTGTCGTTTTTAGGGTTAAACTGACTAACGATTTTTGCCCATAACATACGAGCAGCACGCATTTTTGCAATTTCCATAAAATGGTTCATCCCAATTGCCCAAAAGAACGATAATCTAGGAGCAAAGCTATCTATGTCCATTCCTGCCTTAAGCCCTGTTCTTATATATTCTAAGCCATCTGCTAAGGTGTACGCGAGCTCAATATCACAAGTGGCTCCTGCTTCTTGCATATGATATCCCGAGATAGAAATACTATTAAACTTAGGCATCTCCTTTGCGGTATATTCAAATATATCTGAGATAATTCTCATAGATGGGGTAGGAGGGTAGATGTAGGTGTTACGCACCATAAACTCCTTAAGGATATCGTTTTGTATTGTTCCTGATAATTTGGTAATATCTACTCCTTGTTCTTGTGCCGCAACAATGTAAAAAGCCATAATGGGTAATACAGCCCCATTCATTGTCATAGAAACACTCATTTGATCCAATGGGATTTGGTCAAACAACACTTTCATGTCCTCCACAGTATCAATAGCAACTCCTGCTTTTCCTACATCACCTACTACTCGTGGGTGATCACTGTCGTAACCTCTGTGTGTTGCAAGGTCAAAAGCAACAGAAAGTCCTTTTTGTCCTGCTTTAAGGTTACGTTTGTAAAAAGCATTACTTTCTTGTGCTGTAGAGAAACCTGCATATTGTCGTATTGTCCAAGGACGTCTTACGTACATAGTACTATAAGGACCTCTTAAATACGGAGATATTCCTGCTACAAAATCAAGATGCTCTAGAGACGCTACATCTGATGCTAAATACTCTTTTTTTAGATCGATGTTTTCGGCAGTACTGAGTGTCTCAGAGTGAGTGGGGTGCTCTTTTTTTCGCGATAGCGAATCTAAAGAGATATGGTCTAGATTTTTTCTATTCATCTGAAGTCTCTGTTTTCAAAGAAAGTCCTACTAGATTCTGGTAGTAACCGTCTAATGCTATATATAAGGCGTTATATCTATGTTTTTCTGCTTTTCTTCCAAGCTTACGAGGCCTTGAGTTAAAGATTTTTGGGTTCATCGTATTTGTTTCTATTAATACGTTTAGATTTTTTTTAAGCTTAGGATTTTCTATATTATTTATAATGCATTGCACCGTAGGGTGTGTGTAGTTAAGATTACTATTTGCACCATTAGTAATCAAGATCCCTTCTGCTAAAAGTGCATCACGTATCGCTAACGAATGTGCATTAGTAATATCTTGATAAGGGGCAACTCCTCCCATTCCTTTAGCTATGAATTTTGAATAACTATTTATGAGGTTGTCTTTAACTCCTTTTTTGTAATACTTTATAAGATCTGCTTCAAAGCTGTATAAGGCTTCGTTAAGTAATGCGTTGCTCTTATCTGAACAGGCAATGGTTTGATCCTTATCGCTATACTTGTATTCTAGTTTAGGTGATTGGGAACAACTTAAAATAAATGTGGAAATAAGAATAAAAATAAAAGGTTTCATGGCTGATAATTTTAATCGTGTATTAAACTTCTGAATCTAAACGTTCTTGTTCTATGGTTTCTGCTAGTCTTCTAGCAATTATAGGTTCTAGTATTGTTTTTCTAGGGTTTTGTTTGACGAAAGGAAAAAGCTCTAGCTCATTTTTCATCTTGTCTTGTGGATTCGGATGAATGTTTGTACCTAAAAGAACGTGTTCGCCATTATTAAAAGCGTCTTGTTCTTTTTGGGCACTTTCTTTTACCTTTTTCTGAATAGTACCTTCTTTTAATTGTTGTAAAAACCCTCCAGATGCTTCTATCTCTTTAAAGAGACTTAAGGCTTTTGATGCAAGTTCTTGAGTAAGGGATTCTATATAATAAGTACCGTCTGCAGGATTGCTTACTGCATCAAAATAACTTTCTTTTTTAAGTATGATTAATTGGTTACGTGATATGCGTTGTCCAAATGCGTTAGCCTTATGATAGAGATCGTCATAAGGTCTGTTTATAATAGTATCTGCCCCTCCTAGTATCGCACTCATACACTCTGTAGTGCTGCGTAACATATTTGTATTGTAATCATAAATAGTCTTGTTACGCCTTGTAGGCTTAGCAAGAATATGACAAGTAGTATCTACTGCAACAGTATATTCTTTTTTGATGAGGTCAAAAAGCATTCTAAGTGCTCTTAGTTTTGCTATTTCAAAAAAGTAATTAGATCCTACAGCTACTTTAAATCGTATAGAATCGATGCTAAGTTTATGTGTCTCTGCAAAATTTAAATATTCATTTACGTGAGCTAGTCCATACGCTAATTGTTGAACACTAGTTGCTCCTGCATTTTGATAGTGAGCCGTGTCTACCGTAAGTATATTTCCTTTTGTCGTAAGAAGCTCTTGTAATTTTTCATAGTCTTCTTCTGCAGATTGATACCAATTGCCATCACTAGCAAGATTGCCTATAGGGTCTACATTAAGAAAACTTGTAATCGTATAATGAGCCGATTTTTCTACTAGAGCCTTTACGAATTCTACTGTCTGTTTAGTAGAAGTATCGCCTAGAAACCTCAATTCAAAATGTAATAAGATATCTTTCAC